>JAGBID010000043.1 GCA_017935165.1 Clostridia bacterium | reverse complement strand
GCGACTGAAACTCAGAGCCAAGGTCGTCGATAATAAGCAAATCGGCAGAGATAAGTGAGGCGCTGGTTTCATCGCCGCTTTCAATAGGTGCGAAGCGCTCCCTTTCTATCATAGAGGCAAAGGACTGCATGGAGCCGTAAACCACACCGTAGCCCTTTTCAATTACCTCGCCTGCAATAGCCAATGAAAGGTGGGTTTTACCAAGACCTGTGGAGCCTGTAAACAGCAAATTCTGTGAATCGCGGGTAAATTCCGAGGCGTATTTCTTAGTGAAATTCAGTATTACCTCCATATTCTTTTTTTCCTCGTAAGGAATACTGTTATAGTATTCAAGGGAGAAATCCTCAAAGCGGGATATTTCCAAAGGGCTTATGCTGTTAAGCTTTTCGTAGGTTTCGCGCTTTAATAATTCCTTAAAGCAGACGCACATCTCCCCGTCCTTGAAGCCTGTGTCAAGACATTCCTTGCAGGCATAGTCGGGCTCGATGTCCCTTCTTTCAAGTCCGTTATTTTTAAGTATTTCACTAAATTCCTCCTGGCATTTAAGGTTCTGCTCCTTTAATACTTCAAGCCTTTCCTTAACATTGCCGCCTCTTAATACTTCTCTGGCAACTTTGGAGGCTGTGGAGCCCATTATATAAAGCAGTTCCTCTGCCCTTGGGTTTTGGGCAAGAAATTTATTTCTGACTTCCCTTGCCTTAACTTCGGCGTCACGGCGCCTTTTTTCAAGTTTGGTACGAACTTTTTCGTATACTTCTTTTGTATATGTCATTTATATCACCGCTTAATCAATTTTCATATCAAAGTAACTGAAGCTGTCAAGGTCCTTAAGGTCAAAGGAGGAAGTATTCTTTTCCTTCTCCTTTTCACTTTTTTCCGCATTTATAAGGTCCTCTATACTTTTAATTCCTGCAGCGTGCCACTTTTCTATAATGGCGTTTATGTAGCGCATCTGCATTTTGCCCGTGTTGTTTACACATCTTTCGTAAGCTTCCCTTATAAGCTCCTCGGGCATAAGGTAGGTCTTTATCCAGTTATATGCGCACTCCTCCTCCTTCTTGCTGGGGGAACGGTAATCTATACTGAATATCCTTACCACCTTTTTCCAGGCTACGCTTCTGTCGTCCAGGTCCTTTATCTTTCTGTCGGCAGCTTCCGCTGTGTTAACACCGCTCATACCCCATTCGTGTATAACAGACTCTATGTAAGGGGTACTTGTTTTATTTATATTCTTCACGTAGGAAATAAGCATCATAATTACTTCCGAGGGAAGGGAATAATCGTCGTAAGCGTTTACTATGGTGGCAAGAAGTGTGGGGGTAATGGTCTTGCCTAAGCACATCTCAATTTCGGAAACAAGGTTTCTCAGTTCCTCGCAATCATTAATTCTTGTTGCTACGTAAAGGCTGTCAGGTCTTACTGCTCTGAACTTAGTACTTGCCTGATACGGCTTGGCTGCGGGCATTTCCGTTTTTGCTGTGTCTGTTTTCTCAGGCACTTCTGCTTCAAGGTTTTTCCCTGTGCTTATCTCTGTATTTTGAGGTAAAAGATTATTTCCGTTTTTACTTATAAGCCCCTGCTGAATCCAGTAGTCAAAGGCTTCCTCCACGCTTTCCTCACTTAATGCTGTGGCGGCGGCTACTTCCGCTAAGCTGAACTCCTTGCCGCTGTTTCTTATAGCATAAAGTATTACTTTTATTTCGCTGCCTCTTGCAAGCTTTAAGTGCTTGTCAACAAGCACGGTTGGCACCGCGAACACGCTGTTCCACACTCCCATATCAAGACGGTAAGACATTATATTTTAACTCCTTTTAAGGTTCTTTCACTCGTTTTTCCCTATGATTATATCACAAAATCCTGCAATATAAAAGAGTATTCCTACAAAATATGGCGGAAAAATAAGGTAATTAGCTTAAATACTTGAAATTTTCCCCATAATGGTGTATAATGAGGACAATAATAGGTATTTTGTACTCTTGTGAAATACAAAATTTTGTTAGCATTTTATTGCTTTTTCTTTAAATTTAGAGCTTTAAGGAGAGCCTTTGCGAGGGCAAAGGTAAGTATTTATTATGAAAGAAAGTGTGAAAAAGATAGTCTGCCTGCTGCTTATATGTCTGCTTGTTATAAGCTCCTGCCCCATCAGCATCAGCGCAGCAGAGAATGCCGAGACTACCGCAGGCGTTTATTTAAGAAGCGGCCCCGGCACCAATTACTCACAGTTAGACCTTGTTTATGAGGGCACAAGAATTGAAGTTCTTGATACAAGCAACAGCCAGTGGTACAAGGTTAAGGCAAACGGTAAAGAAGGCTACATAACAAGCGAGTGGATAGAGCTTGACGAAGGCGCAACCGTAAACACTACAGCCGAGAAGTATAAGACCACAACTGACGTAAACTTCAGGCAGGGTCCCAGCTCCTTTACAACCAAGATAGGCACTGTACCCGAAGGCACAATAGTTACTTTAATCAGCAAGTATAACTCCGAGTGGTATAAAATAAAAACTCCAGAGGGTACTGAAGGCTACCTTTGCACAGACTACCTTGTTAAATACGAGGGCAGCTCCCAGGGTTCCTCCTCAGGCAGCACTTCTGCTTCCGCAGAGAAGTATAAGACCACTACAAACGTAAACTTCAGACAGGGTCCCAGCTCCTTCACAACTAAAATCGGTGTAGTTGCTGAGGGCACAGTGGTTACTTTAATCAGCAAATATAACTCCGAGTGGTATAAGATAAAGACTCCCGAAGGCGTTGAAGGCTACCTTTGTACAGAATACCTTGTAAAAGCAGAGGAAACTTCAGGCAGCGAAAACAATAACACAGAGAAGAAATACTACAAAACAACTACTGACGTTAATTTCAGAAGCGGTCCCAGCTCCCAGACCACAAAGATAGGTACAGTTACCGAAGGCACCGTAGTTACCTTTATTGAGCAGGTAAGTACCGAATGGTTTAAAGTGCAAACTCCCGACGGTACTGTAGGTTACCTTTGCAACCTCTACCTTGTTGAATGTGAAGGAAACACAGAAAGCGAAGGCAGCGGCAGCGAGAACGAGGGTAATGAAAACAACGGCAACGAAAATGAAAACTAAGGCACCACAGGTGAATTAAACGAGCAGTACAGAGTTATTGCCACCAGCGGTGTTAACGTAAGAAAGGGTCCCGGCACAAGCTACAGCGTTTTAACAGCTGTTATAAAGGGTACAATCGTTACCGTTACAGCCAAGGACAACAGCGGCTGGTACGCAGTTACTCTTTCAAGCGGTACCAAGGGCTATATTAAGAAGGATTACCTTGAGAAGTACGAGGCTTCCACAGGCGGCAGCGAGAATGAAGGTAACGAAAACGAAGGCACCGAGGAAACAAGAGAGCAGTACAAAACAACTACAGACGTTAATTTCCGTAGCGGTCCCAGCTCCTACACAACAAAAATAGGCGTAGTTCCCGAAGGTACAATTGTTTATTTGGTTGAAAAATACAATTCTTCATGGTATAAGATTGAAACTCCCGAAGGCGTTATCGGTTACCTTTGCACAGACTACCTTGTAAAATATACAGGCGAGGAAACTGATGAACCCGAAGAAGAGGAAGAAAACTCAGAAAAATACAAAACAACTACAGACGTTAATTTCCGTAGCGGTCCCTCCACAAGCTATACAAAGATAGGTACTGTACCCGAGGGCACAATTGTTACCTTAATCGAGAAATATAGCTCCTCCTGGTACAAGATTAAAACCCCCGAAGGCACAGTAGGTTACTTACATACCGATTATCTTGTTAAGTATGACGGCAGCGAAAACGGCTCAGGCAACGGCGGCAGTACCACCAACGTAAGCTATATGCAGGTTACAGCATCCTCAGGTCTTTGGATGCGCGATAATCCAAGCGGCAACAAGGTTACACTTTTAAATTACGGTACGGTTTTAATCCTCCTTGACAATTCCAACCCCGAATGGACAAGAGTTAAAACTACTGATGACGTTTACACCGGCTACGTTTCCAGCGAATACATTACTGAGTACACTCCCTCCTCAGTAGGTAATGTAGGCATTAGTTCTAATGGTGCAACAATTCCTCAGTACAGCACCTTCTACGTAAAGGCAGATTCCTCCTCCTCTTCCCTTATCTGGTCCACAGAAGATGCAAGCATAGCAACCGTAAACTCAGGCTTTATTTACGGTGCAGGAATCGGTACCACAAACGTTTACTTAAAGGACCTTGCAGGCAACGTGAAGGCTACCTTTAAGATTACCGTTACAACTCCCGAAGCAGCAAGATTCGCTTACGCAGCTCCCGTTGAAGGCGCTGAGGACGGCACTTACCAGTTTGTAGCGGTTACAGATAACAGCAAATCCTCCCTCCGTTTCGTAACAGACAGCGGCGAAACCTTCACAGCTACATCCTACACAGGTGAATCCTACGAAAATAACAGCGTAAGGGTATTCAAAACAACAGGTAAGCTTTCAGAAGGCGAGCACAAGATAAAGGTTTACGCCGACAATACAAATAATTACAAGGAATTTACCGTTCTTGTTTCAGGCAGTAACGACCCCTTCGTTTCCTCCACTGAAGAGCGTATGGCAAGCGTTAAGATAGTTGAAACTATTGCAAGCTTCGAAGGTTACGTGCCCAGCGTTACACCCGACACTCTTGCTTATAACGTTCCTACCTTAGGCTACGGCTACGTTGTTTACAAGAACACAATATTCTACAACCACCTTACAAAGTCCGAAGCTCTGGCAATGCTTTACCAGACAATTAACGAGGGCGTTTTCACAACCTCCATCAACAGCCTTATTGATAAGTATGATATTGAAATGAACCAGAATCAGTTCGATTCCCTTATCTCCTTCGCTTACAACGTTGGTACAGCATGGACAAGCAGTTCCTACATAAGGACAATGCTTTTAAACTGTGCAGATTATACACAGATAAGCTTCCCTGCTGATGCTTCCGTTCTTTTCGGTACAGGTATTTATACCTCCTATGAAGGTGGCTCCTACGTAGCTACTTTAACTGCAGGAACCGACATAACCGTACTTGAAATGTATGTGGACGGCTACCAGAAGCTTTGGTACAAGGTAAGTACAGGCAGTGAGGAAGGCTGGCTGAGAGGCGGTAACATAACCTTTGACGGCGGATTTACCCGTGACCTTAACTATATGGATGCCCAGATGTTTGCTTACAGACTTCTTGAATGGCACGTAGCAGGCGGCAAGTGCTGGCCGGGTCTTCTTTACAGACGTCTTGCCGAGGCTAAGATTTTCCTTTACGGCAACTATGCTGAAGCCAGCGCAAGCGCACCTAACTATAAGTACAACACTTATAAGTTCCAGTATCCCAGCTGTATGTCCAGCTATCAGTAATAATATTATTGCCCGAGCGATTAAGTTCACTCGGGCATTTTTTATTTTTTTGCTTTATTCATCTTTGACGAGTTTTATTGCTTCGCAATTTTATTCGGTTTTACCGAGTTGTATTGCCTTTGGGCAGTTAAGGGTCTGCGACGGCAATTAATATATATTGTAGGTGGAGCCAAATTTCTTGCGAAATTAACGGTCTCCCTTTCATATTTTGGTAATCCTGTGGTAACGCACAAACCGTAGGGACAACATTTACAATTTCGAAGAAATATTCCGTCGCGTAAGCGAGATTACACAATTCTTGAGGTATTGTTAAGTTAAGAAAAGAGAGAAAATTGAATAGATAAGAAAGAAAAGAATATGGTCTGCGCACGGCAAAACAGGCTTCCCCTTGAGTGGAAGCTGTCGAGAAAACTGCTTGCAGTTTACGAGACTGAGGGGTTGTTGTTAAGATTAGTGGCTGTACTCTTTTACAACCCCTCCGAGTTTTACTTCGTAAAACCCACCTCCCCTTTCAGGGGAGGCAAGAACACCTCCTGGTGGAACCCCTCCGTTTCAGCAGCTCCCACTTACAAAAATTCTTCGAATTTCGGGAGACGAGAACTCCACTTAGGCTCTTCAGTACAAAATAAAACCGCCCGATGGACTTTCTCCTTCGGGCAGCTTTTGCATAATATTCTCAGTTTTTTATCTCATAAAGGAAGAAGCTTACGTTGTTTTTTCCGTAAATTTTCACTTCCGCGGGCATCTGTGATGGCGCACTCTTAGCCTCGGGAATATTTCCCTTTAAAATATCATCAGCTAAGCTTTCAAGCTCATAAAGCTTTTCGGGTAGAATTTCCAAATCGTTATGAGAGGAAATTGCCACGTCGAAGCTGTCCTTTATACCTATAAGCTTTCCCATACTTGCCTTGAATGCCTGCAAGCTTCTGCCTGCGCCAAACATATAAATCGAGCCTGTCTGTACGCTGTCGCCGCTTATAAGCAAGCGCTTATCCCTTTCAAGAAGGGCAATACTGCCGGGGGTGTGACCGGGGATATGGATAATTTCAAATTTAAAGTTACCGTTATCAATTATATCACCTTCCCACAAGGGCTTGGCATCAATCATAAAGCCGTTCTTTTCAAGGCAGCATGAATACTCCGCAGGGTGGATATACTTATCCTCAAATAAGCTTTCGCCGCCAATGTGGTCACGGTCACAATGGGTGAAAATAACTTTTACGGGCTTTTCGGAAATACTTTTCACCGCCTGTGAAATATCCCCGCCAAAACAGGTGTCCACAAGGATATTAAAGTCCTTGCCTTCAAAGAGGAAGGCTCTTACGTGTCTTTGTGATAGCACGTAGAATCCTTTTTCGTGCTTTTTGATTTCTGTAGTAAAGTCCATTTTCATTCTCCTTTATTTTAAACTATAAGCTGCATCATGGTGGTACCCAAGTACCTGCCGAACTTCTTACCCACTTCCTTAATTTCGCCGCAGTAAGTAAAGCCGAACTTTTCGTGAAGCCTTATGCTGACTTCATTTTCGCTGGTTATTACTGCTACAACGGTGTGGATAAATTCATCTTCCTTAGCTAATTTAAGTATTGCCTCCATTAAAGCTGTGGCTATTCCCCTTTTTCTGTGGTTTTTGTCAATATAAACGGATATCTCCACAGTGCTGTTGAAGGCTGCCCTTATTCTGTACTGTGAAAGGGTGGCGTAGCCTGTAACCTCTCCCTCAGATTCTGCCACCAGCATAGGGTAATGGTCCTTGTGCTCACTAAACCACTTAAGCCTGTCCTCATAGCTTTTTTCACCTATATCGAAGGTGGCAACGCCGTTTGTAACCTCGTAGTTATATATTTCCGTAAGCTTTCCTAAGTCACGAAGCTCAGCTTTTCTTATTATCATTTTATCACGTCCTTAAATTTATAATATAATAAATTAGTATCACTGTCAACGATGTTTTGGAAATAACCGTGTTCAATTCATTGACAAGCTATACTTATTTTGTTAAACTGTTCTTAACTCACACAAGGAGGCTTATTATGAACACAGTTAATGTGAAGGTTAATTTTTCCGAAATTGACAGCTTTATAAAGCCTATGCACTCAGTTAATAACGGTCCTATGGGCAACCGCGCTCACTCCTCAGGCGACAGTAACGCATACCTTTATACTGAGGCGGCTATCCCCTTTGCAAGAAATCACGACGCTAACTTCTTCTACCAGTACGGCGCACCTCATACAGTTGATATTATGGCTATTTTCCCTAACTTTGACGCCGATGAAAACGACCCCGAATCCTACGATTTTCACCTTACAGATGAATATAACAGAAGTATTGTAGCTTCAGGCACAAAGATTTTCTACCGCCTTGGCAACAAAATAGAGCACGAAAGCAAGAAATACGGCGCTAACCCTCCAAAGGATTTCAATAAATTTGCCCGTATTTGTGAGCATATAATCCGCCATATGAACGAAGGCTGGGCAAACGGCACCTACCTTAATATTGAGTATTGGGAAATATGGAACGAGGCGGACATAGGTGCGCCCTGCTGGACAGGCACCAAGGAGCAGTTTTACGAGCTTTACGATATTACTTCCCGCCATTTAAAGAGCTGCTTCCCCAATTTGAAGATAGGCGGCCCTGCAGTAGCTGTAGTAAGCGGATATAGTTTCGTAAACGGTTTCTTTGAATATATTACAAGAAATAAGGAGGATAAAGCACCCCTGGACTTTTTCTCCTTCCATATGTATTCTACAACTCCTGAAGCAATTGCAAGTCAGGTAAATATAGCAAAGGAGTACTTACAAAGATTCGGCTACGAAAACACCGAGACTATTTTAAACGAATGGAACTACGTAAGAAACTGGGCACCCAGCAGCGAAATGCTGTATATCAAGAAGGTTATCCCCTCGCTTAAAGGTTCTGCTTTCGTTCTTTCTACTATGCTTGCTTGCCAGAAAACAGAGCTTGACCACTTAATGTACTACGATGCTTCTATTGGAGCGATGTGGAACGGTTTATTTGATAGGGATACTTACGGACCTTTAAAGCCCTATTACGGTTTATATGCCTTCTCAAGGCTTTATTCTCTTAAGAATGAAGTTAAATCAGAGTGTGATACTGAGAAGGTTTACACAGGCGCCGCAATAAGCGACGATGGAAACGAAGCCTGCATAGTTATTACCCGCTACGAGGATTTAAATGATATTGACGAGAAGAATCTTACTGATATTACCTATGACCTTCGTGTGGATTGGAATGGTTTTACAGCCGAAAACGGTGTAAAGGTAACTTACAGCTTACTTGACAGTGAGCATAATTTAGAGCCTGTTTCAGAGGAAATATTCTTCGGTTCAAAGGGAGCACATATACTTAAGCTTCCTATGTACACCACCGTGCTTGTAAGCCTAACTAAATTATAAAACTATAGCCCGAGTACCTGTAGGTATTCGGGCATTTTTACGTAAATTTATTTTTTATACCATTATTTCCTTGTAGTTACCAAGGTAGGTGAAGGCTTCAACTTCGCTGTTTAAGTAATCAAGGGCGCTGAGCATCTCCTTCTCCCTTACACTTCCCGTGCAGTCTGTGTAAAACACGTACTCAAATTCGGTACCTGCTATGGGACGGGACTCGATTTTACAGAGGTTAATACCCTTTGAAGCAAGGCGTGTTAATATTTCCGCAAGGGCACCCGGGCGGTTTGGAAGGTTAAAGCAAAGGCTTATTTTATCCGCACCCTCCTGTGTGACGGGGATTTTGGAGAACACCGCAAATCTTGTGTGGTTATATTTATTATCCTGAATGTTCTCCCCTAAAATATTAAGTCCGTACTTTTCAGCGGCTTCCTTAGAGCAGATTGCCGCAATAGTTTCGTCCTCTGTTTCGGAAACAGCCTTGGCTGCTGCCGCAGTATTGGAGAAGGATATGGCGGTAAAGCCCTGGTCCTTTATGTATTTTTTACACTGCATTAAAGCCTGGTCGTGGGAGGTTACCTTGCTTATCTTAGTGATATCCGTGGTTTTTGCCGCAAGATTGTGGCTTATGGAGACGTTTACTCCGCCCACAAGGAAGAACTTATACTTAATTAAAAGCCCGTAAACCTCGCTTACAGAGCCTGCGTTGGAGTTTTCCAGGGGAACTACGCCGTAGTCTCCCTCACCGTCAGCAATTTTTTCGAATACGTCCGCAAAGCTCTGGCAGAAATTAATATCACTTTCTTTTCCGAAGAATGCAGAAGCAGCGCGGTGGGAGTAAGCGCCTGCTACACCCTGGCAGAATATTTTCGGGTTTTCCTTAAAGCTTGTAAGTGAGCTTTCCACTATCTGTGAAACTGCGCTGTTGCGCTTTAAAAGTGAATTCTGGTAAGCACGGGAAACGGACATAATGTCTTTGTAAAGCTCGGTTGTAAAGTCTCCAAGCTCCCCTGACTTACTTCTTACACTGTCTAAAATTTCCTGCTCACGGGTATTGTTTAAAACAGGAAGCTGATATTTTGATTTTATTTCGGCTACCTTTTTGGAGCAGCCCATTCTTTCTATCAGTAAAGGAAGCAGCTTACTGTCAATTTCGTCAATTTCAACTCTTACCTTTTTAAGCTCTTCTTTGCCTTTTGAAACATTATCCATATCAGGCACCTCTTACTTAATTAAATTCATAAGTGCTATTGCCGCCGCAGCCTCAACCACGGGGATAGCCCTGGGAATTATGCAGGGGTCGTGCCTGCCGTGAATGGTGTAATCGGCATTTTCCCTATTCTTAGTGTTAACGGTTTTCTGCTCTTTGCCAATTGAAGGTGTAGGCTTGAAGGCAAGGCGGAAAACTATGGGCATTCCGTTGGTAATACCGCCTAAAATACCCCCGGCGTTATTTGTTTCAGTTACGAAATTACCCTTATCATCCACTCTGTAGGGGTCGTTATTTTCGCTGCCGCACATTTCAGCAACACCGAAGCCTCTGCCGAATTCCACTCCCTTAACAGCAGGAATGGAGAACAGTATGGAGGAAAAAACACTTTCAACGCTTTGGAACATTGGCTCGCCTATACCCTTGGGTACGTTTATGGCGGCACACTCAACTATACCGCCGATGCTGTCCGATTCCATACGGTATTTTTCAACCTCGGCGTACATTTTCTCCTTGGCTTCAGGGTTTATTACGGAGAAATATTCGCTGTTAAGCCTTTCCAAAAGAGCCTTTTCGGGGTTTAAACTGTCAAGGCTTATATCCTTAACAGAGCCTATTGAAAGGGCGTGAGCACCGATTACAATGCCTTTTCGCTCCAATATCTGCCTGCAAACTGCACCTGCAAACACTATTGAAGCAGTAAGCCTGCCTGAGAAATGTCCGCCGCCGCGGAAATCGCTATGCTCACCGTACTTATAAAGTGCGGTTAAATCTGCGTGGCCGGGCCTTACAAGCTCGGGGACTGCGCCGTAATCGCTGCTTTTTGTGTTGGTATTTACAATAATTGCAGTTAAGGGTGCACCTGTTGTAAAGCCATCCTTAAGGCCGCATATTACGTTGGGAAAGTCCTTCTCACACCTTGGTGTGGCGGTTTTATCCTTACCCGGTGCTCTTCTTGACATTTGCAAAAGGACCTTGTCCATATCTATTTTTTCGCCTGAAGGCAGACCGTCAATAGTTACACCTATGGCGGCTGTGTGGCTGCCTCCGAACACGGAGATCTTAACTTTTTCACCCCAGATTGATGACATCTGCTTTACCTCCAAGCTTAATATAATCCTTGTAAAAATCGGGATAAGATTTATTTACGCAGTGGGAATCGG
>JAGBID010000042.1 GCA_017935165.1 Clostridia bacterium | reverse complement strand
GCAATCATACGTTTCCATTTGTCCGCAAAGCATACTAAAGAAACCAAACTTTTCATAGAAAGGTTTTAGCTTTTCTTCAAAAACGACAGAAATCATATATATATGTTTTTTCTTTAAATAATCGATCATCTTTTTCATCAAATCAGTCCCTATCCCTCTGCCTTGATAATCAGGATGAACCATCAAGTCTTGTATATACGCATCAGTAACACCGTTTGATACGCAATCAATATATCCAATGAGTGCTTCTTTTTCATAAACTGCGATATGATAATAAGAAGTCAGCAAAGGGTTCTTATACTCTTTCTCCATTCTGCTCCAACCGACTGATTGACGTAAATCTGCTAAATCATTTACGGAAACGGTTTCGTTACATATGTATATCATTTTGAATTCTCCTTTGCGGCATTAAGTGATGCAATCAGCATTCGCTTGATTTCTTCTGCAAGAGAAAGGAGTTCATCGAAGTTATACTCTATCAGATTTGTTCTTTTTAAAAGCGTAAGCATCTTTATTTACCTCATACGTCAATTTCAAGTGTATTGAACTGATTATACAGCAGAAAAAACGGATTGTGAAGTGAAATATCCTTCGGATGTGAAATAATGACCTTCGGTCATTTTGAAATTTTCCGCTTGTGCGGAAAGTGAAATGAAATAAATCCACTCACGCCCGCAGGCATTTCACATGGCGAAGCCATATTTCACACGCGAAGCGTATTTCACAAATCCCGTTAGGGATTTATTTCGTTGAAAAGAAACACCTTTTGTCTATCGACAAAAGGTGTTTCTTTTCTGGCTGCGGAACTAGGATTTGAACCCAGACAAACAGAGTCAGAGTCTGTCGTGCTACCCTTACACAATTCCGCAATATTCTTTTTTTCGAACATTTGATATTATAGCACGATTTTTTAATAAGTCAAGAGTTTTTTCATTTTTTTCACTAATTTTTTCCTTTCGCATAATATATAAAAGAAAAACAAAAGGAGGTTATTTATGACTGACGATATTATTTTAAGGTCGTATAATATAAAGGACCCTTCCCCTCTTCCTGATGATACTGTTCCTGCAATGGCTTACGTTCCTTTTCAGGAGTTTGGCGATATATATGAAGACTTAAAGGCACTTGAATGCGGAACCTTATTCCCCGTTCTTAATAAGCCATTCCTTGGAAAGAGAGGCGATTTAAGATGAACGAGCAGGCATTACTGAAAAGAAAAATAGAAGCCGCTAAGTTTGCCGCCTGGGAATTACACTTGTTTTTAGATTCACACCCTCACAACAAGCAGGCGGCTTTAAAGCTTGATGAATATAATAAAAACATTAAAGCAATGAAAGCGGAATACGAGAAGAAATACGGCAAGCTGTTCCCTACTACGAAAGATACAAGCCGCTTTGAATGGATTAGTTCACCCTGGCCTTGGGAAACGGAGGAATCATGCTATGTGGATTTATGAGAAAAGACTTCAGTACCCCGTAAACATTAAACGTCCTAACCCTAAGCTTGCAAAGATAATTATAAGTCAGTATGGCGGTCCTCACGGTGAAATTGGCGCTTCCCTCAGGTATTTAAGCCAGCGCTACAGTATGCCTTACCCAGAGCTTGCGGCTATTTTAACCGACATCGGTACCGAGGAGCTTGCCCACCTGGAAATGGTAGGAAGTATTGTTTATCAGCTTACAAGAAACCTTTCTGCTAAAGAGCTACAGCAGCAGGGCTTTGATACCTACTTTGTGGACCACACAACAGGTGTTTATCCCGTTGCTGCCAGCGGTGCACCCTTCAGTGCTGAGACCTTCTCAGTTTCCGGTGATGCTATAGCAGACTTAAACGAGGACTTAGCTGCTGAGCAGAAAGCAAGGGTTTCTTACGATAATATATTACGTTTCTGCGATGATGCGGACGTTAAGGACCCCATAAGATTTTTAAGAGAAAGAGAAATAGTTCACTACCAGCGTTTTGGTGAAGGACTCAGATTACTGACAGATAAGCTTGACTGCAAGAACTTCTACGCTTTTAACCCAAGCTTCGATAAACCTAAAAAATAATAAAAGGGCAGCAATGCCCGATTACATAAACCCCTTGCTTATATCAAAGCTTTGCTGTATAATTTTATTTATCTATTTATGAAAGGAAGCTTTTAGCTTTGGTAAATAAAATGGCAGAGCATCTGCTTAAACTTAGTGATATATCTAAATATTACG
>JAGBID010000041.1 GCA_017935165.1 Clostridia bacterium | reverse complement strand
TCTGCGGAAAGATTGCCAAGGAGGGTATCAAGCTCGTCGTTACCGCCCTCGTATTCCCACTTTATTTCAAGGGTAAAATGCTCATAGGAGCTTGCGCCAAGCTGACTTACGTAGCTGTCTATTTTCGCCTTGCTTACGCTTACCCATTCGGTTTCAGAGCCCATTAAGTATCTTCCGCCGTCCTCGTCCGTGGTTAATCTTACAAGAAGGGGAAAATCATCTGAATAGTGGGATTCTTCTCCGTTTACGGTAAGTGAAAAATCAATATCAGTTTCGTACTTTAACGCCACGTTACCGTCGTTAAAAAGCGCGAAGGTATATTTCGTCGTAGTACCGGGGGCGATTATTTTGTCACCGTCTTGTGAGGCAACGGTAATCTGTCCCTCTCCGTTTTTGTAGTCGGTTTTAAAAATGTCTACGTTTTCTTCGTTTCTCCATTTTTTACCGTCCTGATCCGTTATTTCAAGGGACGGGTCCTTGCCTACGATATAGAATATATCAGATCCCTCGGGTAAAACGTTACTTACCTTAAGGGCAATTACTGCGATAGTAATAAGAAGTAATATAAATACTATGTTCACCATAAGCATAACACGGACGTAGGTGTTTCTTTGCTCCGCCTTATAGCTTTCCAGGGTCTGGCGCTCCTGGTTTGACAATATTATTACCCCCTTTCCTTAATTTGCTTTTTTTCTTTTCAAATCATCCGATATTCGGGTGCTTTGAAAAACAAGAAAGCTTTTTCTTAACTTACCCCCACCCCATGCGGAGTGGGGGTAAATTAAGTGATAAATTACATAAACTTAAAACTTAAATAGATATAGATTAGTCTACCTGTTCAACTGTGATAGAGAAGTTGAATGTCAAATCTGTACAATAATCGTTAGCTGTATATACCCCACCAGGAAGAATGCCAGCTTCAATGTTACCAAGCATAGTGTCAAGGGTATGGTTACTATTAACAGTATCAAAATCCCACGCCCAAGTAAGTGTAAATTCACTATCATATATATAGCCGGGATTGTTATGCGTCATATTCTCAGTAAGTTTCACAAGAACTTTTTGTATATCAGCCAATGTTCCTTTAATTACGTCTGTTCCTGGTGTTGAAGTATCAACGGTAAGCCCTACTGCAGTTGCTGCAGAAGCTATAGAATTTGCACCCGTACCGTATGTATGAGTAAGTGTAAATACTACAGGGTAATATGTAGCATCTAAACTGCCGTTAGAATCAGAATCGTACTTGATGAATACATCCTTTGTTGCGCCAAGAGAAGCTGTTACCTTAGTAGCTACTTCGGGTTTTCCATCAATTGTAAATGTAATACCTGTTTCGTTCTTTGTACCGGGAGCTACAACATCATCTGAATGCTGAGATACTACTGTAATGTTGCCAGCTTCATATTCCTCAGCAAAAAGTGTGCTACCGTTTGTATCAGAAACTGTAAGCACGATACCCCACTTAGCAACACGTGCTGTATCAGTTGCATTAGCGCTTGTGGTGTACTTAGCGAAAGTACCGCTGATAGCGCATGTGGTGATGAGACAAAGCATGAGCATTACGGATGCAAGTCTCATAAATTTGTTCTTCTTCATAATTTTTCTCCTTTAAATTTTGTTTTTAATTTTTTCTATTTAAGTTTATGATCTATATCATTGTGCAAGCACAATAAATACCTTATTCGTTGGGCTTGGTAGCGTCCTTATCCTCTGCGCCTGCAGACTGATCTGCCTGAGCCTGCTTCAATGCCTGAAGCTCTGCCATAAGGGCTTCGATGTCGCTATCCTTTACCTTATCCTGTTTCTTTCTATGAATGAATTCAAAGCTTAAGAGTGCCGCCAAGGGAATGAAAATACAAATGATAAGTCCCCAAGTGGACTGCATAAACATAGCAACGTTACCTATGAAGGGAATTCTTGTACCGTGATAGATACCAACCACCTTGGATGCGGGAACGGGAACGTTATCCGTATCGGGTGTGCCATCGGGCTTTACGTTGTTTACACCCCAGGTATCAAAATAGAGCTTACCGTTTTTCATATATGGGTCGGAGTATATCTGGTGAGTTACAACGCTTGTGCCGCCTCTTGGGTCAAAGAAGGAAATGATATCTCCTTTTTTGAGGTTTTGAATATCTTCCTCACTTGGTACGTGGCATATTATAATGTCACCGCCTTTTATTTTCGGCTCCATTGACTCGGTAAGAACAATAAGAGGTATTCTTCCGCCGATGCTTGGCACGTCATCACTTACAAGGCTTTTTATAAGCAAGGTGCAGTTTACAATAAGGATCGGAATCATAAGCACGCAAAGAACGATACCTATTATATTCCAGGTCTTCATTTTCTTGTCAACTACAGCTTCCTTATTATCCGACGTCGTATTTGGTGTTAGTGTTTTATTAGTCATTAGTTTGTTCCTTCTGTTTCTTTAGTTTCTGTGCCCGCTTCAGCCTCTGCCATTTTCTTACGCTGCTCTCTGCGTTTTTCTTTTGCGAGCTGCTTTTTGTATTCCTTTTCTTCCTCTATCTGCTGACATACAAGGTCGATACCGTCCTTTGCAACGCCAACTGCAGAGGGCTCAACTACCTTAACGGAGGTAGCGGAGGGCTTCATCTTTACGT
>JAGBID010000040.1 GCA_017935165.1 Clostridia bacterium | reverse complement strand
TTTTGGTGGAGGCGAGGAGAGTCGAACTCCTGTCCGAAAGTTATTTGCCGCAGCTTTCTACGAGTGTAGCCGTTGTTTTAAAATTCCCTCAGAAAAGCGCCCAAAGGCAGGCTATTTTCCTTGGTAGCCTTTAGTGTGTGGCAAAATTAAAGGCGTCCTTCTGCTCACATTTACCGCTAATCGACGCCCTGATACCCGCCGCGGTACTCAGGTATAGGACGGCTGCTTAATTAAGCAGCAAGAGCAACTGTATTGTTGTCGTTTATTTTTAAAATTGCGGATTTTATAGCGGTCCCGCACCGCTACTCGCTTACCACGGTTCACGACCCCCGTCGAAACCTTTACGCCCCCGTATATAAACAAGCTTTTCAGCTTATTTTACCTGTTGTGGTCCTTAACAGCCCTTTCAATGTCGCGCTTTGCGGCTCTTTCAGCCATATCCGCGCGCTTATCATAGAGCTTTTTGCCTCGGCAGAGACCTACCTGCACCTTTACCCTGGAGCCCTTGAAGTAGAATGAAAGGGGAATTATGGAGTAGCCGTCCTGCTTGACGTAGCCGAAAAGACGCATAATCTCCCTTTTGTGCATTAATAGCCTTCTTACGCGCATGGGGTCCTTGTTAAATATATTGCCCTGCTCGTAAGGACTTATGTGGCAGCCGTTTAAAAACAGTTCGCCGTCCACGATATTGCACCAGGAGTCCTTTAAATTAACCTTACCCTGCCTTAAGGACTTGACCTCGGTACCTGCAAGCTCGATGCCTGCCTCGAAGCTTTCGTCCACGAAATAATCGTGGTAAGCCTTCTTGTTCTGGGCAATTGTTTTTGTATTCTCTTTTGCGTTTGCCATAGGCTCACCTCCGATTTTTCTTTGGATGATAATAATATAACTTTCCTTTAAAAAAGTCAATGAATATTTTGTAAATATTTTATGTAAACTTATAAAGCTTACAGCTCACGTCTGCCTTCAATGGCTCTTGTTAAAGTAACCTCGTCGGCATATTCCAAATCACCGCCAACGGGAATACCATAAGCAAGCCTTGTAACCTTGATACCAAGGGGCTTTAAAAGACGTGAAATATACATAGCGGTAGCTTCGCCCTCCACGGTGGGGTTAGTAGCCATAATAACTTCCTTAACGCTGCCGTCGGAAACACGGGCTAAAAGCTCCTTGATTCTCAGCTCGTTAGGGCCTACACCAGACAAGGGTGAAATAGCGCCGTGAAGCACGTGGTAAAGGATATTGAACTCGTTGGTTTTCTCCAGCGCGAAAACGTCCCTGGGGTCCTCCACAACACAGATAACGCTGCGGTCTCTTGCTTCGTTCTTGCAAATCTCGCAGACCTCGCTGTCAGTTAAATTACAGCACACAGCGCAGTAATGGATTTTTTCCTTGGCTTCAATTATGGCTTTGGCGAACTTTTCCGCCTCTTCCTTAGACATATTAAGTATCTGGTACGCCGCTCTCTGGGCAGATTTGTGTCCTATTCCCTGCAAGCTCTCGAATTTATCCACGAGATTGTCAAGGGGTGCAACGTGATACTGTGGCATTAAAAGAGACCGGGAATGCCCATACCGCCTGAAACGGCACCAAGCTTTGCTTCCTTATCCTGCTGAGCCTGACGGAGAGCCTCGTTAACAGCTGCCACAACAACGTCGGAGAGCATCTCAACGTCGTCGGGGTCAACGATTTCAGGGTTGATTTCAATGGCTTTAACTTCCATCTTACCTGTTACGGTAGCCTTTACCATGTTACCGCCTGAGGAAGCTGTATATTCCTGAAGCTCTAATTCAGCTGTGATTCTTTCAATGTTCTCCTGCATTTTCTGTGCCTGACGAGCAAGCTGCTGTAAGTTGCCTGCGCCGCCGCCCATACCCTGGGGTAATCTTGCTTTCATAATTATATCTCCTTAATTTTTATTTATGTTAAATTTAATAATTAATGCTCGGTTACTGTAATTCCCGCATCCTTTGCCTTCCTGACAAGGGCATCGATGGGGTTTTCCTCTTCCTTCGCCTGAGCCTTAGCGGCTCTGTAGGGACCAAGGCGGAAATTCCTGCCCGTTACGCTGAAAATAGCCTCGCGGACTTTATCCTTGTTACTTCCTTTTCTTAAAAGCTCGAAGGCAAGGTCGCTGCCTTCAATAAGCATATAGTCGCCGCTTACGTAGGCAGAGGAATTATGGAAGGCTGAGGCTGTAGCACGGGAATATTCCTTTATCTTGTTTAAAACCTCGGGCCATTCATTAAAGGGAACAGCCTTTTCAATTAAGCTTCTCTCCTTATCGGAAACCGCAGGAGCGGCGCTTACGGGACTTTCCTCAGTTATAGGTTCTTCCTTCTTTTCGGGAAGGGTTTCCTTAGGCATTAAGCCTTCTTCCTTTACCTTTTCCTTAATTTCGGTTACGGCATTTTCAGTTACTAAGGGTCTGTTCTTTTCAAGAGCCTCTATCCTTCTGAGGATAGCATCCATGGAGGTATCCATCTCAGGTGCACAGAGCCTTACAAATGCCATTTCAAGCTCAATGCGCTGGTTTGCAAAACGCATTTTATCAAGGCAATCGCGCATAAGGTCCATAGCATTTATGATTTCGGCTAAGCCCATTGACATTGCCTGAGCGTTTAGCTTCACCATTTCATCCTGAGGGACGGTGAAAAGCACTTCGGGCTTCTTCATTGTTTTAATAAGCATAAGCTTTCTTAAATGGTCGGAAACCTCGCTGCAAAGCTTCATCATATCCTTGGAGTTACTGTAAAGCTCGTTTATAATTTCCAAAGCCTTTGTGCTGTCCTTATCCTTTATGGAGTCGCAGAGGTTAAAAAGATGGTCCCTGCCCACTATACCTGCTGTGTCCCTTACAACCTCGTTTGTTACTTTGCGGCTTCTGCCTATGCACTGGTCAAGTATGGAAAGAGCGTCACGCATACCGCCGTCAGCAATAGTTGCAATCAGCAACGCGGCATCATCCTCAATTTCCACGTTTTCACACTCACAGACGTACTTAAGCCTTTCTGCTATTTCTATGGGAGTGATTCGTTTAAAATCAAACCTCTGGCATCTTGAAAGTATGGTTGGAAGAAGCCTGTGAACTTCTGTAGTGCCTAAAATAAACACCACGTGCTCGGGCGGTTCCTCCAATGTCTTTAAAAGGGCGTTGAAGGCAGAGTCGGAAAGCATATGTACCTCGTCAATAATATAAACGCGGTACTTTGCCTTGGAAGGAGTGAAGGATGCCTCCTCAATAAGACTTCTGATACTGTCAACACCGTTGTTACTTGCGGCGTCTATCTCCACAACGTCCATCACGCTGCCGTTTTCAATGCCTTTGCAAATCTCACACTGAAGGCAAGGGTCGCCGTTTTGTAAATCAAGGCAGTTGACGGCTTTGGAAAGAATTCTTGCGCAGGTGGTTTTACCCGTTCCGCGTGAACCTGTGAAAAGGTATGCGTGGGAAACTCTGCCTGCCTGAAGCTCGTTCTGGAGTGTAAGAGTAACCTGAGGCTGACCTACAACGTCCTTAAAGCTTTGAGGGCGGTATTTTCTGTAAAGCACCTGATAAGCCATAATTCTATCCTTTCGCCGTAATAATAAAATAAAGGCAAGCTGTGAATAACTGTAAAATATGTGAACGGACAGGCAACCTGCATCGCACGGACAGATCCGCTTAATGCTGCTTGGTTCCCCACCTGACATGGTTCACGGTTGACCATCGTGCAGACCTATCCGCTCGCATATTCTACGGCAATCATCCGCTTGCCTATAACAAATCTATTATATACTCTTTTTGTGAAAAACACAAGAGGGAATTTTACTATATTATTGACGAATTTTGAAGATTATTCTATTATTTCAGTATACAAGGAAAGGAATGAGAGTATGATTTTAAGAAAGGCAACTGAAAAGGACAAGGAAAAAGTCTCCCTTATTTACGAGAAGGCTAAGGAAGGTATGAAAAAATCAGGCATAAACCAATGGCAGGACGGCTACCCCAACCAGGAAAGCTTTTTAAATGACGTTGAAAAAGGCATAGCTGTTGTTATTGAGGATGAAAATGAAGTTATTGCCACAGCTGCCGCATATTTAGGTCACGAAGACACCTACGATTACATTGAAAACGGCAAGTGGATAACCGCTAACGAAACTTACGGAATTATTCACAGAATCGCCGTACTTCCAAACACAAGGAACCGCGGTATCGCTTCTAAGATTTTTAGCTACGTGGATTCCTTATGCCTTGAAAATAATATCGAATCCTCCCGCTGTGACACCCACCGCGACAATAAAATTATGCAGCATACTTTAGAAAAGAACGGCTACGTTTTCTGCGGTATAATTTATTTAAAAAACGGCGACGAACGCTTCGGCTACGAAAAGCTGATGAGCAGACCGTATAATGTTCACCACCTGAGTGGTGAGTGATGAATGAGAAGTGAGAAGTGATGCGTGTCTGCGACACGTTAATGGTGCTGCGCACGCAATTAATGTTTTCTGCGAGGGGACAGTGACATTCGTAGGGACAACATTTACAATTTCGAAGAAATATTCCGTCGCGCAAGCGAGATGGCACAAACAGTAGGGACGAACCGTGTTCGCCGTTAAGAAGGAACTGCTGAAGCTGAGGGGTTGCCCCCGATGAAGTTCTCGGCTCCCCTGCAAGGGGAGCTGGATTTTGAAAAGTG
>JAGBID010000039.1 GCA_017935165.1 Clostridia bacterium | reverse complement strand
TGAAGCAGGGCCACACAAGGGGTTTAGCAAGAATGAGAGCCAAGGTTGGCTGTAACTGGGTTGCTTTGCCCGGTATTGAGTACCCCTTACAGGACGTTACACGTATCAATTTAGCACAGGGACTTATCCACGCTCTTGACGACCTTAAAAACAGCGACGAAGAGCCTACCCTTGAAAAGCTCTGGGACCGCTACGATTACCACGTAAGAATTATGGTAGATACAATCCGCCGCGGTTACGATTATCACATTGACTACATTTCCAAGTATAGACCCGAGCTTGTTATCAACCTGTGCTGCCACGGTCCTATTGAGCGCGGTGTAAACTGTGCTGCAGGCGGCGTTGACATTATAAACCTTAACTGTGACGGTATGGCTCTGGCAACAGTTGCCGACTCCTTCGCTGCCATTGATCAGAGAATTGTTAAGGAAAAGAAGCTTACATGGCAGGAGCTTTTCGAAGCACTTGATTGTAACTACGAAGGTAAGGAAGATATACGCCTTATGCTTAAGTCCATTCCTCGTTTCGGTTCACCCGAGTCCTTGGCTCGTAAGTGGGCAGAGAAGATGAGCAAGGCTTACGTAGAGGAAATGACAGCCGAGCTTACTCCCAGAAACCACATCCGCGTTGTTCCCGGTTTGTTCTCCCACGGTGATATTTATGCCTGGGGTAAGGGCACAAGAGCTACACCCAACGGACGTAAGGGCGGAGAGGCTATTTCCCATTCAAGTGAGCCTGACCCGGGCTTTGCAAAGGGCTTAACAAGCTTCTCACCCACACTTAAGGCTACTGCAGTTGCAAGAGTTCAGCCCGGCTGGGGCAACAGCGCACCCTTGCACCTTGATATCGACTCCGATATGGTTATGAAGAACGGCGGTGTGGATTGCCTTTGCGCACTTGTTAAGACTCATAACGAAATGGGCGGCACACTTATCAATATGAACTGTGTAACAAAGGAGCAGATTATGCGTGCACATAAGGACCCCGACTTGGAGCCCGATTTGGTTGTACGTGTTACAGGTTACTCTGCATTCTTTGCATCCCTTTCCAAGGAATACCGCCAGCAGGTTGTGGACAGATACTTAACAACAGATTGATTTACAAATGTAAGCGTAGGGGCGAACTGTGTTCGCCCGCGCTTTCGCGTTTCATAAATACACATAAAGAAAGGAAAAAATTATGACATTAGCCGCAAAGTATACCAAGCTTAAAAAGCAGATAGGCGGTAACCGCGAGCAGTTCCACTACGAGGAAACCTTCGGTATGCCCAGGGAAGAAGCTGCAAAAATCACTATGCCCAATAAGGACATAAGAAGAATTTTAGCTGAAACAGAGTTTGCTATCCGCCTTAGTGAGGAAAAGGAGCATAAGTTTGACTCTGTTGTAGATGAAGCTCTTGATTATATGCTTGCAGCTGTTGCAGCGGAAGGCGTTCTTACAAAATCAGCCTGCTGCAAAGCTGAGGAAATCCTTATGCCTTTAAAGGATAGTGCTAAGGAATACAGCCTTATTTTAGCAGGTCATGCTCATATTGATATGAACTGGATGTGGAGCTGGCACGAGACAGTTGCCTCCACTATTGCAACCTTCCAGACAATGCTTAAGTTAATGGATGAGTATCCTGAGTTCTGCTACTCTCAGTCTCAGGCATCTGTTTATGAGATTATAGAGAGATATGCTCCCGAGCTCAAGCCTCTTATTGAAAAGAGAATTAAAGAGGGCAGATGGGAAATTACAGCTTCCCAGTGGGTTGAAACCGACAAGAATATGCCCTCCGGCGAATCCCTTTTCAACCATATGTACTTTACAAAGAAGTACTTAAAGGAGCATTGGGGCGTTGCACCCGAGGATTTGGAGATAGATTTCTCACCTGATACCTTTGGCCACAGCCGCAATATTCCCGAGATAGATGCTTTAGGCGACGTTAAATATATGTACCATTGCCGTGCACTGGACGGTGATAATGCTGTTTACCGCTGGAAGGCTCCTTCCGGTAAGGAGCTTCTTGTTTACCGCGAGCAGTATTGGTACAACGGTGCCGTAACTCCCAAGCAGGCTATAGGTATTTTCGACGTTGCAAAGCGTTCCGGCGGTCTTAAAACTCAGCTTGCAGTTTACGGTGTTGGCGACCACGGCGGCGGTCCCACAAGACGTGACGTTGAAAGAGCCATTGATATGATGAGCTGGCCCATTTACCCCAATATCAAGTTCGGTACCTTCCGTGAATTCTTCAAGGAAGCTGAAAAGGTTCGTGAAAAGCTTCCCGTTATCGATAAGGAAATGAACTACTTTGCCCGTGGTTGTTACACAACTCAGTCAAGACTTAAGATGGGCAACCGCCGTACAGAGGCAGCTTTGTTCGACGCTCAGATCTGGCATACCTTCTCAGGCGCTAAGGACAGCTTTACCGAGGCTCAGTTCGAAAAAGCATGGCAGAACGTCCTCTTTACACATTTCCACGATATTTTAACAGGCTCCTGTGTTCAGGACAGCCGTGAGCATTCCATGGGTCTTTTCACAGATTCTATGGCTATTGCTAACTCCAGAAGCTCCTTAGCTATGCAGAGAATTGCCGCTGACATCGATACCTCTATGTTTGAAATTGAAGAGTGCTTTGACTCTCAGTCCGACGGCGCAGGTGTTGGCTACGGTGTTGAGAATTTCGTTGGCGTGCCTTCTCCTGAAAGAGGCGTAGGTATCGAGAGGATTTACCACATCTACAACAGCTCCTCCACAAAGGTTAAAAAGAACTGCGAAATCACAGTCTGGGACTGGGTGGGCGATATGCGTGATATAGTTATCAAGCTTGCCGACGGTACTTTGGTACCTCACCAGCTTATTGACCGCGACTACCTGACGTATTGGGACCACAAGTATTTCCGCCTCTTGGTTGAGGTTGAGGTTCCCGAGTTTGGCTACACAACAGTTATGCTTGGTGTTAAGGAGCCTGAGGAGTACAGAATTTACCTTCAGGGTCCCCACAGAACTGACACAGCATTTACTAACCCCGTGCTTGAAAATGATTATTTAAGAGCTGAGTTCGATTTATTAAACGGCGAGCTTATATCCCTTATTGATAAGTTTGACGGCAAGGAGAAAATAAGAAAGGGCGAAAGCGGCGGTCTGCGCCACGTTATCACTGAGCGCCGTTCTTCCAGCGCCTGGAACATTGGTAAGTATATCAAGATAGGCGACCCCTTATTAACTAAGCTTTTAAGATTAAATAAGGGCGAGCTTGAAAGCACACTTTACTTAGAGCAGGAGTTTGAAAGCAGTAAGGCTGAGGTGAAAATCTCCCTTGAAAGAAACAGCAAGGCTTTAAAGGTGGATTTAAAGGTTATCTATAACGAGTCAAGTGCAAAAGAAGGTCAGGGCGTTCCCGTTCTTATTTACAGACTCCCCTTGGTTGATACCGAGAAGTACCTGAACGACGTTCCTGCCGGCGCTATGTACCGTGAAGCTCAGCACGGCGATATCCCCGGTCAGCAGTACTGTGCAGCTATTATAGATGGCAGAGCTGTTGCAATTGTTTCCGACAGCAAGTACGGTTACCGCGGCTTCAGAAACGACCTTATCTGCACACTTATAAATGCTTCCTACTCTCCTGACCCATATCCCGAGAGAGGTATCCATACAATAAAGCTCCACGTTTTAGTGGATGCAAATTGCCCCAAGCTTCTTGAGGACGATGCCCAGAGCCTTAACCACCCCTTGCTTTACCAGTCAGGTAAGAAGAGAAAGGGCAGCTTAGCTCCCACAGCATCCTTTATGCAGTGTGATTTAGGCACAGCTGTTATAGCAGGCATCAGCCAGATTGACGGCGATATGACAGTAAGACTTTTCGAAACTAACGGTAAGGATACTGAAATCGAGCTTAAACCCGAAGTTGCTTTTACTAAGGCTTACTTTACAGACATTATGGGTGTAAAGAACTTAGGCGATTTAGAGGTTGTTGACGGCAAGGTAAAGGCTGAAATCAAGGCTAATAACTCCGTAATGCTTCGTTTTGCAAAATAATTAAATGAGCTAAAGGACCGCTGTGTTTAAAAACATGGCGGTCTTTTGCATTATTTTCCTTTTAGTACTTTAAATCAAATTAATTTAGTGGTATAATTATTATATATTTTTGGATTGGACGTATCTTTATGAAAAAGAATATTTTGGAATTAATAAAAGAACAGAGAGTTTATTTCGACGGCGGCACAGGCACCGTTTTGCAGAAAAGGGGACTTACAAAGGGCAAAGCACCCGAAGTCTGGAATATGGAATGGCCTGAGGAGATTGTTATCCTTCACTGTTCTTACCTTGAAGCAGGTGCGGATATTATCAAGTCCAACACCTTTGGCGTAAACCCCATTAAATATAATAATTACGAGGAAATTATCGAAAAGGCTTTAAATAATGCCAAGGAGTCTTTAAAGGATTATCCCGATGCTTATTTAGCCTTTGATATGGGACCCTTGGGCAAGCTTTTAAAGCCTTGGGGTGACCTTGACTTTATAGATGCGGTTGACGCCTTCAAAAAAACCGCTGCCCTTGCTGAGAAGTACGGCGCGGACCTTATCCTGATTGAAACAATGAACGATGCTTACGAAACAAAGGCAGCTTTACTTGCGGCGAAGGAAGCTTCAAGTCTGCCTGTATTCGTCACAAACGTTTATGACGAAAGCAAAAGGCTTATGACAGGTGCCGACCCGCTTACTATGATAGCCATTTTGGAGGGTATAGGTGCAGATGCAATAGGTATGAACTGCTCCCAGGGTCCTGACAAAATGCTTCCCGTTGTAAAGGATTTTGGTAAATATTGCTCAATTCCCGTTATAGTTAACCCCAATGCAGGACTTCCCGAAATGAAAAACGGTGAGACTGTTTACTCCTTTGATGCGCAGGAATTTTCACAGCACGGAATTGAAATTGCTAAAAACGGCGGATTTATTTTAGGCGGATGCTGCGGCACCGACTTCGATTATATAAAAAGCCTGAAAGCTGTTACAAAGGATATTCCCCTGCCTGAGCTTAGCGACAAGGGTTTAAGCCTTGTTTCCAGCTATTCAAAGGCGGTAATTATAGAAAAGGGCACAGCCTTGGGCGTGGCATTGGATATAGAAAAAAGCGAAAGCTTCAAAGAGGCTATGGCGGATAATGATATCGATTATACCGTGGATGCCGCACTTGATATGGGTGACGAGGATAAGGAAATTATCACTCTTAATTTAAAGGGTTACGATAATTTGCTTCCTGAAGTTGTAAAGGAAATACAGTCTGTTTCCAATATCTCCATGCTTTTAAAAAGCGAGGACATTTCGTCTCTTGAAAGTGCCTTAAGAATTTATAACGGCAAGCCCGCGGTATACCTTTACAGCAGTATAGCAGAGGAAATTTTGCCCCTTGCCAAAAAGTACGGCGCTTTAATTGTTACCGACCAAATAGGCAAGGAGAAGGCTCTTTCCTTCGGTATCAATAAAAAGGAAATAGTCCTCGAGGAAATATTCAGCTGAATATAAAAATGTATTGCAATCGCAAACAGATTGTGATATAATTAACAATGTAAAGAGTTGATTTTTACTTTTGTCAAAGGGAAAGTGCTCTGACCCCGAGATTGTCAAAATTAAATACAAACGTCCTGACGCTGAAATTTATTGAGGCAGAAGATACGGAAATTATATAAATCTTTAAAGGAGAACTCCTTCAAAGCCAAGCTTTGCTATGTTTTGCTATGTTTTGATTTCTCCTTGGGAACTAAGAATTACAGCCGTGTCTTCAGGACGCGGCTTTTTAAATTAATTGAAGGAATTAGAATTATGGAAGAAACAAGAGTTGCCGTTATTGCTATTATCGTGGAGGAAAAGGAGTCAGTTTCAATGCTCAATGACCTTCTGCACGAATTCGGCTCCCACATAATCGGCAGAATGGGTGTCCCCCACAAGGAAAAGGGCGTAAGCATAATAAGTGTTGTTTTAGATGCAAAGCAGGATATAATAAATGCTCTTTCAGGCAAAATAGGCAGGCTTAAGGGTGTAAGCTCCAAAACAGTTTATGCCAAGGTGTGAGGTGGTTTGTTGAAAGATTTAATTGATAAGCTTTATAATACAGGGAATTTAACGGATGCTGAGCTTGAAGCTTTGCTGCTTGACGACAGCGAGAACGAATATTTAAGAAAAAGGGCAGAGGAGAAAAGAATTTCCGTTTACGGTAGGGAGGTTTATATAAGGGGACTTATTGAAATTTCCAATTACTGTAAAAATAACTGCCTTTACTGCGGCATCAGGGCAGGCAACGAAAAAGCCGAGCGCTACCGCTTAAGTACGGATGATATACTTTCCTGCTGTGATATGGGCTACGAAGCAGGCTTTCGCACCTTCGTGCTGCAGGGCGGTGAGGATATTAAGCAGGATGATGATTTTATAGTTACAACCGTCAAGGCTATTAAAAGTAAATATCCCGACTGCGCAGTTACCTTATCAGTAGGCGAGAAAAGCTTTGAAAGCTACAAAAAATATAGGGATGCAGGGGCGGACAGATACCTTTTGCGTCACGAAACCATTGAAAAATGCCACTACGAAAAGCTCCACCCCCAAAATATGACCCTTGAAAACCGAGTAAGGTGCCTGAAGGATTTGAAAGCTTTAGGCTTTCAGGTGGGATGCGGCATAATGGTAGGCTCACCTTACCAGGAGCTTAAATATATAATCAAGGACTTAAGGTTTATAAAGGAGTTTGACCCCCAGATGGTGGGCATCGGACCCTTTATCCCACATAAGGACACCCCCTTCAAAGAGGAAAAAGCAGGCAGCGTGGACTTGACACTAAAGCTGCTTTCAATTATAAGGCTCTTGCTTCCCAAGGTACTGCTCCCTGCAACTACAGCATTGGGAACAATGAGTACCGACGGCAGAAGCCGTGGAATATTATCGGGTGCCAACGTAATAATGCCCAACCTTTCACCTAAGGCAGCAAGAGAAAAATATATGCTCTATAATAATAAGCTTAATACGGGCATAGAATCCGTGGAAGGTTTAAACGCACTTAAAAAGAGCATGGAAGAAATAGGCTACAAGGTTGCCGTTTCCCGCGGCGATTATATCAAATAAAATTATTAACAACCAAAAGGAGAAAATATTATGGCTATCTACGATCCTAAATCATTAAAGGCAGAGGAATTTATTAATCACGAGGAAATTTTAAGAACACTTGAATATGCTGACGCACATAAAAACGATATGGAGCTAATAAGCGCCATCTTAAAGAAGGCTGAGCCCGTTGAAACTGAGGACGGCGTTAAGTGTGCGGGCTTAACTCACCGGGAAGCTTCCGTGCTTCTTGCCTGCGAGGATGAGGAAGTACTGCACCGCATTGAAAATCTTGCGGAAAGAATCAAGGAGCGCTTCTACGGTAAAAGAATCGTTATGTTTGCTCCCTTATATCTTTCAAACTACTGTGTAAACGGCTGTACCTACTGCCCTTACCACGGTCAGAACAAAACTATTCCCCGTAAAAAATTAACTCAGGAAGAGGTTAAGGCTGAGGTTATCGCTCTTCAGGATATGGGTCACAAGCGTCTTGCCATTGAAGCAGGCGAGCACCCCGTTCACAATCCTCTTGAATATATTCTGGAATGCATCAAAACTATTTACTCCATCAAGCACAAAAACGGTGCCATCAGACGTGTTAACGTAAACATCGCCGCTACAACTGTGGAAAATTACCGTAAGCTTAAGGAAGCAGGTATCGGTACATACATCCTCTTCCAGGAAACTTACCACAAGGAAAGCTATTTACAGCTTCACCCCACAGGTCCTAAGCACGACTACGACTACCACACAGAGGCTCACGACAGAGCAATGCAGGGCGGTATTGACGACGTTGGTTTAGGCGTACTCTTCGGACTTGATAAATACCGCTACGAGCTTTGCGGTCTTTTAATGCACGCCGAGCACCTTGAAGCTGCCTTCGGCGTCGGTCCTCACACAATAAGTGTTCCCCGTCTTAAGAGAGCGGCAGACATTGACCCCAGCAAGTTCGATAACGGAATTTCCGATGATATTTTCGCAAAAATTTGCGCACTTATCCGTATTTCCGTTCCTTATACAGGTATGATTATCTCCACACGTGAAAGCCAGGAGGTAAGGGAGAGAGTTATCCGCCTTGGTGTTTCCCAGATAAGCGGTGCCTCCCGTACTTCTGTTGGCGGTTACACAGAGGAGGAAAGACCTACCGACACAGAGCAGTTCGACGTTTCCGACCAGAGAACTCTTGACGAGGTTGTAAGGTGGCTTATGGAGATGGGTTACATTCCCTCCTTCTGCACAGCCTGCTACCGCGAAGGCAGAACAGGTGACAGATTTATGGCTCTTTGCAAAAACGGCCAGATCCAGAACTGCTGCCAGCCTAACGCCCTTATGACACTTAAGGAATTCCTTATGGACTATGCAAGCGAGGAGACTGTTAAGGTCGGCGAGGCTCTTATCGAGAAAGAATACGCTAACATAAAGAGTGACAAGGTCCGCGCAATCTGTAAGGACAGAGTCCAGAAAATAGCCGAAGGCATCAGAGACTTCAGGTTCTAAGGAGAAAAATATGGGTTTAAACGATACTCCTATGGCGAATAGGCTGCATATTGCATTCTTCGGTAAAAGAAATGCAGGCAAAAGCAGTTTAGTAAACGCCGTAACAAACCAGAATTTAGCAATTATATCCGACGTAAAGGGTACCACTACGGACCCTGTGTATAAAACAATGGAGCTTCTGCCTTTAGGTCCCGTTGTTATCATTGACACAGCAGGCATTGATGATGAGGGAGAGCTGGGCAAGCTTCGTGTTGCCAAAACAAAGCAGGTTTTAAATAAAACCGACATAGCCATATTGGTAACAGAAAGCGGCAGAGCACTTGATAAGGACGAAAAGGAGCTTTTAGAGCTTATAAAAGCCAAGGAAATTCCCTATATTATCGCTTACAATAAGGCTGACCTTGAGGAAAATACCAAGGAGTTATCCGAAAATGAAATACTTGTAAGCGCCAAGGAAAAACTTAACATAGAGGAGTTAAAGGAGCTTATAGGCAAAATAAAGCCTCAGGCTAAGGAAAATCCCATAGTCAGCGACCTTATAGAAAAGGGCGACATAATAGTTCTTGTTTGTCCTATTGATGCTGCTGCGCCTAAGGGCAGGCTTATCCTCCCACAGCAGCAGACTATTCGCGATATTCTGGATTCAGGCGCCATCAGCGTAGTTTGCAAGGATACTGAGCTTGCCGAAACATTGGAAAAATTAAAGGGCAAGGTGAAAATGGTTATCACGGATAGTCAGGCCTTTGCCACAGTTTCAAAAATAGTTCCCGAGGATATCCCCCTTACTTCCTTCTCAATTATAATGGCAAGGTACAAGGGCTTCCTTGACTGTGCTGTAGAGGGCGTAAGAGCTATTATGAAATTAGAGGACGGCGACAAGGTGCTGATAAGCGAAGGCTGTACCCACCACCGCCAATGTGAGGACATAGGCTCCGTTAAAATTCCAAGGCTCTTAAAGAAAACCACAGGCAAGAATATCGAGTTTGTTACAAGTTCAGGTACGGAATTTCCCGTGGACTTTAAGGATTATAAGCTTGTTATCCATTGCGGCGGATGTATGCTTTCCGACAGGGAAATGAAGTACAGAATGAAGTGTGCTATGGATGCAAATGTGCCTTTTACCAATTACGGCATAGCCATAGCTTATATGACAGGTATACTGAAAAGGAGCGTAAAACCCCTTAATATAGAGCTTTAAGTGTTTATTACATAAAAGGTGATTAAAATGCTTAGTAAAGAAACCATACTTCTCCTTGAGGATATTGAGAGAAGGATTGACGTTGAAACCGAGGAAGACTATATAGCTCAGTGGAAAAAATTCCTTGATAAAAAGTTTGAAGGCGATATATTTATTCCTGAAAGAAAAAAGCTTTCAAAACCGGAGCTTGAGGTAAAGCATATAAATATCAACGATGCTCTAAATAGTTACGATTTAATGCTCAGACGCGAGCTTGAAGGAGTTTCTCACAGTTTAGACAGTGAAGTAGCTAATCTTGCCATAAGGGCGAATTACGGTACAGGCATAATGACCTCTATGTTCGGTGCTGAAATATTCACAATGCCAAGGGAAGCCGATACTCTGCCTACCACAAGGTCAGTTAACGATACGGGGTGGATAAAGGCTAAGTTAGAGAAAGGCTTGCCCGAAGTAAACAGTGGCTTTGCCTTAAACGTCTTTGAATTCGGTGAATTTTGTAAGGAAGTATTTTCAAAATATCCCAAAATAGAAAAGTACGTTAAGGTTTACCATCCCGATTTGCAGGGTCCCCTGGATATATGCGAGCTTCTGTGGGGCGGTGAGATGTTCTACAGTATGTTTGACGAGCCTGAAGTGGTGCACGGTATGCTTAATTTAGTGACAGATACCTATACTATGGTTATGGAAAAATGGTTCGGACTTTATAAGCCTGAGGAAATTAACCCTCACTGGGGTTCACTTTGGCACAAGGGCACCATACTTCTGAGAAACGACAGCGCAATGAATATATCAAAGGATATGTTTGAGGAATTCTCCAAGCCTTATGACAACAGGCTTTTAAATCACTTTGGCGGTGGCTGTATGCATTTCTGCGGCAGAGGTGACCACTACAGCGAAGTATTCAGTGAAATGCCAATGCTCAATTCAATAAATATGTCTCAGCCTCAATACAATGATATGGAAAAAATCTATAAAAATACCGTGGATAAGGGTATTATGATTTTAGCATTCAGTAAAGAGTGGGCAGAAAAGGACAAGGTAAGAGAAGGCGGCTTTAATCATCTTCTCAGTTCGTTTTAAAAATTAACCCTTATGAGTAAAAAATTACTCATAGGGGTTTGTTTATTGTCCATAATTTTGCCTGACTTTGAATATAAGTAATTAAAAATACAGTTTACTTTTCAGAAAAAAGGCTGTAAAATAATACTAAGAATATTCGAAAGGATAAAGATTATGGTGGGTGTTTTTGAAATATTAAAGGTTATCTTTTTAGGTATTGTGGAGGGTATCACCGAGTGGCTGCCCATAAGCAGTACGGGTCATATGCTTCTTGTGGACGAGTTTATCAAAATGGACGTCAGCGAAAGCTTCAAGGAGATGTTCTTCGTTGTAATTCAGCTGGGCGCTATTTTGGCAGTTGTTCTGATGTTCTTTAAAAAGATGGTGCCCTTTCAGTTTAAGGATAAATCTAAGCCTAAAATTAAAAAGGAAACCTTCTCTTTGTGGTTCAAGGTAGTGGTTGCCTGCATCCCCGGTGCTGTTATCACCATACTTTTTGACGATTTCATCGAGGCACATTTGCACACACCTATAGTTATTGCTGCTACACTTATTATTTACGGTATTGCATTTATCATTATTGAGCGCGGCAACAAGAAAGCAGGCTCCAGAGTGAAAATGAAGGAGCTTTCCGACTTAACTTACAAGGATGCCTTGCTTATCGGTTTGTTCCAGGTTTTATCCATTATTCCCGGTACATCACGCTCAGGCTCCACCATTATCGGTGCTCTTTTAATAGGTGTTTCAAGGGTAGCCGCTGCTGAGTTCACATTTTTCCTTGCGGTTCCCGTTATGTTTGGCTTAAGTGCTATTAAGCTTTTAAAATTCGGCTTAGCCTTTACTTCAGCTGAGCTTATCATACTTGCCACCGGTATGCTTACCGCATTTATCGTTTCCGTTCTTGTAATAAAATTCCTTATGGGATATATTAAAAAGCACGATTTCCAGGCTTTCGGATGGTACAGAATTGTACTTGGCTTGGTTGTACTTGCTTATTTCATGGTATTTTAAGAGTGTCTAAAAAAGGTGCATTATTATCAAATAGTCTCCCGTGACACTCCTCATCAGATTTGCAAGCAAATCGACGTCGCAACACTTCGTGTTTGCGTACGCGTTATTGATACTTGACGGTCCCCCTTCCCCAGAGGGGAAGGCTATATAAAAGGAGGATAAATTATGCTTTACCCAAGAAATCTTGAAAAAACCTTAAGTGACGAGCTGTTCAGAAATCCTACCAGCGAGTACCGCGGTACTCCCTTCTGGGCGTGGAACGGTGAGCTTAAAGAAGAGGAGCTTTTAAGACAGATAGACGTTTTTAAAGAGATGGGCTTTGGCGGCTTCCATATGCACGTGCGCTCAGGTATGGCTACGGAATATTTAAGCGACGAATTTATGCATCTTATAAGAAGCTGTACCGACAAAGCTAAGAGGGACAAAATGCTCTCCTGGCTTTATGACGAGGACCGCTGGCCCTCAGGTGCTGCAGGCGGTATTGTTACCAAGGAGAGAAAGTACCGCGCTCGTCACCTTCTGTTTGCACCCAAGGATTTATCAGGGGACGGTGAGGGCGAAATAAGAAACCGTCAGTTTCTTGCCTGCTACGATATAGTTTTAGACAGCGAAGGCTGTTTAGCTTCTTACGGTATTATTGAGGAAAAGGCTGAAGCCAAGGGCAAAAAGTGGTACGTTTACACTGAGGGCGATATCCCATCTGGCTGGTACAACGGTCAGACCTACGTAGATACTCTCAATAAAGAAGCTATGGACAAATTTATTGAGGTAACTCACGAGAGGTATAAGGAGGTTGTGGGCGACGAATTCGGAAAAGTAGTGCCTGCTATCTTTACAGACGAGCCTCAGTTTGCGCATAAGGATACTTTGAACTTTGCTTTTGAGGAGAAAAACGTTGTCCTCGCCTGGACAAACGATTTCCCCGAAACCTACAAAAAAGCATACGGCGCGGATATTATTCCCCACCTGCCTGAGCTTTTGTGGGAATTACCCGAGGGTAAAATTTCTACCGCCCGTTATCATTACCACGACCACGTAACGGACCGCTTTACCGAAGCTTTCTGTGATAATATAGGCTCCTGGTGCCGAAAAAACGGTATTGCTTTAACAGGCCATATGATGGAGGAGCCTTCACTGTTCAGTCAGACTCACGCAGTAGGCGAAGCTATGCGCGCTTACCGCAGCTTTGATATCCCCGGTATTGATATGCTCTGCAGCCTTAAGGAATATACTACTGCTAAGCAGACACAGTCCGCTGTTCATCAGTTTGGCTACGAGGGTATGCTCAGCGAGCTTTACGGTGTTACAGGCTGGCACTTTGATTTCAGACGTCATAAGTTAAACGGCGACTGGCAGGCAGCCTTAGGTGTTACAGTCCGTGTACCTCACTTAAGCTGGTACACAATGAAGGGAGAAGCTAAGCGAGATTACCCCGCAGCTATCAGCTACCAGAGTGCCTGGGCGGAGAAGTATAATATTGTTGAGGATCATTTCTCCCGTGTTCACACAGCTTTAACAAGGGGTAAGCCTGACGTTAAGGTGGGTGTAATCCATCCCATTGAAAGCTACTGGCTCCATTGGGGTCCTACTAACCAGACAAATGACGTAAGAAACCAGTACGAAGAAAACTTCAATAACTTAACCGAGTGGCTCTTATTCGGTCTTGTTGACTTTGACTTTATCTCCGAAAGCTTACTTCCCTCACAGTATGAGAAAACTACTGAAAATAAGCTTAAGGTTGGCAAAATGGATTACGATGTAATAATCGTACCGAATTTAGAGACCATCAGAAGCTCCACCTTAGAAATATTAAATGAATTTAAGGCTAAGGGCGGCAGACTTATATTTATGGGCGATGCTCCCACTCTTGCGGATGCAGTACCTTCAAATAAAGGTAAGGAGCTTTACAATGTAAGCGAGAAGCTCCCCTTCAGTAAAATCAAGCTCCTAAACGCATTAAGCGAAGTAAGGGACATTGATATCCGCTATTTAAACGGTGCAAGGGCAGATAGCTTTATCTACAGTATGCGAGCAGATACCGACGCCAAGTGGCTCTTTATTGCAAGAGGCAAGGAAAAGAGCAAGGAGCTATTTAACGATTGGGACGAAGCTCCGCCATACGACGACATCAAGCTGGAGATAAATGGAAAGTATATCCCCAAGCTTTATAATACCCTTACAGGTGAAATAGAGGAAATTCCCTTCACTCAGGAAAATAATAAGACCGTTATATTTAAGCGTATGTATGACGAGGATAGCTTGCTCCTTAAGCTTTATGAGGGCGAAGGTACCTTAGCAGCTGAGGGAGAGAAGGCAGCCTACAAAAATATAAGAATACCTTTTGTAAATAATTACACTACAAGCGAGAAGAATGTCCTTATGCTTGAAACTGCCAAGTACAGCTTAAACGGCGGTGAAATCCATGAGGAAGAGGAAATCCTGCGCGCTTACGAAAATTGCTACCAGACCATTAAAGAGGACTATATGAAAAAGGTGTCAGGTACCAATTTGCAGGATGTTGTAAATCCTATGGACATCCAGCCCTGGGTATACGGCAAGGCTGAGCCTACCGATAATTGCAAGCTGATATTCACTGTTAATAGTGAAATTGAGGTGGAAAATGCCCTCCTTGCTCTTGAAAACCCCGAGTACAGCGAAATTAAGCTTAACGGTAACAAGGTTCCTATGAATGTTGTGGGTTATTATACCGATAAGGAAATAAAGACTGTCAATATCGGTACTATCAAAAAGGGCGAAAATATCATTGAAGTCAATACCAAAATCGGTATCAGTACAAGCCTCGAATGGTATTACCTTTTAGGTGACTTCGGTGTTAAATTAAACGGCCGCGAGAAAATACTTACCGCTAAGCCTGAGAAATTGGGTTTTGCAAATACCTACAGTATGCTTTACCCATTCTACGGCGCAAACATCACCTACGAAATCCCCTTCGAAAGTGAAGGCGGCGATATCAGGGTAAGAGTTCCTCACTACAGCGGCGCCTGCATAATTGCCGAAATAGATGGTGTAAAAAAGGATATTGTGTTTACACCCTGCACAGCCGAATTTACAAAGGTAAGCAAGGGTCAGCATACCTTAAAGCTCACCCTTTACGGTCACCGCGGCAACAGCTTCGGCCCCGTTCATAACTCACAGACTCAGTATAAAACTATGAGTAAGCCCGGAAGATGGCGCAGTAAGGGCGATAAATTTACTTATGAGTACCGCTTTACTGAGCTTGGTATTTTAACTACACCTATTATTGAAGAGAAAATTTAAGGAGAATATATTATGCCGCTTATCAGAGCCAGAGAACCTAAAATCCCTTTCAACCCTCCACATCACGTTATAAGAAAAACCAAGCTTCCCTACGTAGGTGAGCCCGACGGTATTATTGATAAGCCCTTCTGGGACCAGGCTGAGGATATCGGTTTCCTTCACGATATCGAAGGCGACCATATGCCTGCGCCCTTAAAGAAAACAGTTATCAAGATGCTTTGGGACGATAATAACCTTTACGTTGGCGCAAAGCTTTATGATGACGAGATTTGGGCATACGTAAAAAACCGTGACGAAGTTGTTTATATGGATAACGATTTCGAAGTTTTCCTTGCACCTATGGAAACAAGCCACCGTTACTATGAAATCGAGACCAACGCTGCAGGTACCGTTTGGGATTTACTTATGGAAAAACCCTTCCGTGACGGTGTTCACAGAATTGTTTCCTGGGATATTGCAGGCTTAAAAACTGCTACCCACGTTGAGGGCGAGCTTAATAACGCTTCCGCCTACAATAAGTACTGGTCCGTTGAATTTATTATTCCCTTCTTCTCCCTGCGTGAGTGCGGCATAGACATTTGCCGTCCCACACACATAACTCCCAACGTAGGCGAAATGTGGAGATGTAATTTCAGCCGTGTTGAATATAAGGTTGACGTTATCGACAATAAATTCCATAAGAGAACTGACGCCGAGGGTAATTTCCTGCCCGAATTTAACTGGGTTTGGGCTCCTACAGGTATTATCGACATCCATATGCCCGAAATGTGGGGCTATATTGTATTCGGTGACGACGAAACTGAGTTCAAAGCTCCCGAGGATGAAAAGGAAATTATGGAGCTTAGAAAGCTTTATTACCGCCTTCGTACCTTCGGTGCCGAAAACGGCTACTACACAACTGAGCTCAAGGATTTAGTAGCTGAGGGTGAAATTTCCATTGATGCTAAAATTTACGCTACACCCAATATGTTCGAGATAATTATGCCCGATAAATTAACAGGCGGCACTGTTCACCTGCGTTACGACGGCTTTATGTGGCGCCAGAAGTTTATAAACGAAGTCCACGAGCCCTAAGAGAACCACCACCCGCGCGCATAGCGCCACGTTGTGGCGAGTGAAGAGCGAAAACTGAAGAGAGAAGAGTGAAGAGAAAGGGTCTGCGACGCAATTAATGTTTTCTGCGAGGGGACAGTGACATTCGTAGGGACAACATTTATGTTGTCCGTTCACGAAAGTGAGATTGCGCAAACAATAGGGAGGTTACGCTAAGTGAAGAGTGAAAACTGAAGAGAGAAGAGTGAAGAGAAAGGGTCTGCGACGCAATAAATGTATATACGTAGGGACAGGATTTACTCCTGTCCGTTCGCGTAAGCGAGATTGCACCAACCGTAGTGACCACCCACGGGCATCTTGGCTTCCAACCCACGTGCAACTCGCCTCCCTGCCCCCACGTGCAACTCGCCTCCCCTGTGTAAGGGGAGCTGTCACGGATACGTGACTGAGGGGTTGTTGTTAAGATTGGTGGATGTACTCTTTCACAACCCCTCAGTCTTTCGAAGTGGACAAGACGCTTTGAAATTCACCCTTCCCCTCAAAGGGAAGCCAGAGTAAAAGGAGAACAATATGATAATCGGTACAAAAAACAATATTGAAACCTATAAGGGACTTACCCCGCGCCTTGACAAGGCAATTGACTTCGTCCTTACCTTAACTCCCGACACGGAAAACGGCAGGTACGAAATCGCCGAGGGCGTTTACTGCATCGTTTCCAAGGGTGAGGCTAACCCCGAGGACGTAATCGAGTACGAGGTTCACAGAAAGTACCTGGACCTGCAGTACATCTTAAAAGGTCAGGACACCTGCTACTACGCACCTCTTCACAAGTGCGACAAGCTTGTGCCTTATGATGAAGAAAAGGACGTGGAGTTTATTTCGGGCGACTGCGAGACTGCCATCACCTTCCTGCCCGAGGATTTCTACATCCTCCATCCCTTCGATGCCCACGCACCCTGCCGCGGCGACAAAACTTATTTCAAAAAGGCAGTTATCAAGGTTAAAATTTAATAAATTTATAGGGCGGATTCAAATGAATCTGCTCTTGTTTTTATCAGAATTCAAAAGCTTAAGCTTCAGTTCTCCCCCCACCTGTGCGATACAATGGGGATTTCGATTTGTACGTATAAAAAAGCAGTAAATGAGCTAATAGATAAAGGGTTTCTGGAATGTAGTGAAAATAATCTAAAATACTCGTTTAACGAATTACCTGTTAATTAAAAAAAGGGTTAAAAACTATACCGCCTTGGGTTAAAATTTATACCGCCTTTGGGTAAAAGCTGACCCGCCTTGGGGTGAAAACCAACCAAGAAAATATATAATAGATAATAAATAATAAGGGAGCTTATCCTTACGGATAGCTCCCATTATTTTAAGTGATGAATGAGAAGTGAGAAGTGATGTGTGTCTGCGACACGTTAATGGTCTGCGACGCAATAAAAGTATATACGTAGGGACAGGATTTACAATTTCGAAGAAATTTGCTGTCACGAAACACTGAAGGTGTTTGATTACAGCGAGTTTTAGTTGTGAAAGAGGTTAACTGGTTCTAATCTGCTTCTCTCTCATCAGATTTGCAAAGCAAATCGACGGCGAAATGCTACGCATTTGCGACCGCGACCTTCGTAGCAACGAAGCCCGTCGTAATCACGAAGTGATTTCTCGCATGGGGAAGGGGACCCGTTACCGTCAGCTCCAAGCAAATATTTACTGCGTCGCAGACCATTAATGTGCCAACGGCACGCATCACTAGTGAAACGCGCGTACGCAAACACGAAGTGTTGCGACGACGATTTCTTAAGAAATCTAAAACCGAAGGGGCGGTCGTAAATGCGTAGCATTTCGCCGTCGATTTCGTAAGAAATCTGTCATCACTTGCGTAGCATGTATCACTTCTCACTCGCCACAACTTGGCGCTATGGGGAGGCGAGTTGCACTATAGAGGGGAGCCGAGAACTCCATCAGGGGGCAACCCCTCGGACTCAGCAGCTCCTCTTGGTGCTTCTGTGACAGCGGATAAAAACAACCCTGCCGCTTTACTTCCCTGCAAAATAAAAGCTTGACTATAACCCTGTGGGGGATTATAATCAATAAGGCTATTATCGGTCAAAAATTAATTATTATATATAAAGGAGCTTTATTATGAGCGACGAGAAAATTTTAGCTACCGTCGGCAACGCAAACATCACAGAGGCTGACGTTGAAGGCTTTATTGCAGGTTTACCCAGAGAGCAGAGAGCTTACGCTTCTAACCCCCAGTTCAAGAAGCACTGCTTAGAGCAGCTTATCTCCATCCACCTTTACGCTATGATGGGTGAGGAACTTAAGCTTAATGAGACAGAGGAATACAAGAAGATTATGGAAAGCGCTAAGCGCGACATCCTCTCTCAGCTTGCTATGAACGAGGTTTTAAAGAACATCACAGTTACTGAGGAAGAGTGCAAGGAATTCTACGACAATAACCCCCAGCACTTCACAGAGGGCGAGACAGTTTCCGCCAAGCACATCCTTGTTAAAGAGGAAAGCGAGTGCCTTGAGATTTTAAATGCTATCAATGCAGGCGAAACAACATTTGAGGATGCTGCCAAGGAGAAGTCCACTTGTCCTTCAGGCCAGAAGGGCGGCGACTTAGGCGCTTTCGGCCGCGGTCAGATGGTTCCCGAGTTTGAAGAGGCTGCATTCAGCGCTGAGCTTAACACGGTTGTAGGTCCCGTTGCCACACAGTTTGGCTACCACCTTATTAAGGTTGAAGCTAAGAACGAGGCTACAGTAGCTGACTTTGAGACAGTAAAGGCACAGATCAGAAGCAACCTTTTATCCATGAAGCAGAACGACGCTTACATCAGAAAGGCTGAAGAATTAAAGGCTAAGTATATGGCTTAAGCCAAAGTTAATATTTTAAACATATCGCGCAACTCGGCTCCCCTGCAAGGGGAGCTGGATTTTGAAAAGTGTCTTGT
>JAGBID010000038.1 GCA_017935165.1 Clostridia bacterium | reverse complement strand
CCGTAAACGTTAGGTTCACGGCTTGTACCCATCCAGATCTGTGCTTTGTAGCCGTCAAGTGTGGGAACATCCGTCAAAGTACCTTCGGGAGACATAACCTTCCACTGGCTGTAGTTAAGAAGTGAATGTGTAGGAACGTAGAAGCGAAGAGTTCTGCCGTACTTGCGCTTTGCATAGGAGCAAAGGGACTGGCTTGTTCTTTCAATAGCACGTCTATATAAATAAGCCTTTAATCTTGCAATTTTATAGTGAGCATCAACACTTACGTGAGGAGCTACCCAAGGCTCGTGGTAATACATTTCATACTCACGCTTGATGCCTTCACAGTAACCGCTGGCATTTAAGTACTCGGGCTCTTCAACGTGGATAGCCTCAACACCTGCATCAACAGCCACCTTCATTTTTTCTGTTAAATATTCAAGGTATGGAATTGTGGGGCAAATGTAACCTGTAGCGTGGATACTTTCACCAGTTATTGAGCCGTCACGGTTAAGCTGAATTTCGTCCCAATGCTCTGTGCCGTCCCATTCACCGTTGAAGAAATCCATATAGTTACCCCATGCAATACCCGTCATAAGGTGGACTACGTAGCCTCTGTCCTTAAAGCCCTTAACTCTTGCAGGCATACCCGGGTCAGTACCGTATACGATTGCAATGTCCTGACCGATATCTACCCAAGGAGTTACGGGACCTGCTTCCTGATAGCAGGTAAGTTCTTCTTTTCTGTCTCTTATATATGCCATAATCATTTTCGTCCTTTCGGATTAATAACTTCTTTATGAAGCTTTGATGGGTAAAAGATACATTATTTTACAGAAAAAGTCACTTGATTTTTTTAATAAGGTAATTGCACTATTTTAATTTATATTCGCTGTTTTATAAAAATAATTAAATTATTATTTTGTCAATAATTATTAAATGCCCGTTTTTTGTGCAATTTACTGACTTTATTTTTGGTTTGTGATTAATTATAGTTTATATAACCACGGCGCACCCTAAAAAGAGCGCGCCGCCAAAGCTTTATATTAATAATTATCGTGACGTTTATAAGCGCCGTAAATGCTGAGTTTACCTGCCTTGTTGTCAAAGCTTATAAGTGCTGTTGAGCTTTCTTCGTCCCAGGTAACGTCGGCATCTGCCGTATAGATTTCATTCGTCAAGGTATCGCCGTCCAAAAGTCTTATTTTAACGCTTACCTTACTGAGTTCCTTGGGAAGCTTTATTCGGATTCTTGCCTTACATTCAGCACCGCCGCCCAAAATGGTAATGCCTGAGCGGAGCAGATCGATACTTTCGATTCTTACGGAGGTACCGATAATTTCTACTTCCTTATCCTTAATGGCGTTAATATCATAAAGGACGCTTACTTCACCGGGGTTAACCTTCTTTTCCTTTATAATACTGAAATCAAGGTCGAACATATCGGCAAATAAACCTTCGTGTACGTAGGGCTGGTCTGTGTCGGATTCATCCATAACAGCGGTAACGTGGTAATTGCCGCGGCGAAGGGAAATATAGTTTTTATCAAGAGGATAGCTCAGGATATTTGCAACTGCATTCTTGTACCTTTCGCCCTTTTCGGCTTCGGCACCTAAATCCGCAGGGCTTTCACGCATAAGTAAAAGTTTGCCCTTACCGTAAGCGTATTCGCCGCTTTCAGCGTTTTCATCTATATCCATAAGGCGTAAAAGCGACTCAAGAGGAGTTTTATCCTTTACTTTGCCCGTATTCCACCAGGAGGTGATGTTGTGGAAGGGGTCAACACCGTCGCCAACGTATACGAGGATGCCGCCATCCTTAACATATTTTGCTAAAGCAGAGTTTACGTCCGCTGTTAAAGGTTTCTGGAATTCATAGGAAAGAACCAAAAGCTTATAATCATCAAGGTAGCCGGGGTACCTTGTGATATTTTCAAGCTGCACGGGACGTACGGGTAAGCCGCCTTTAAGCAAGGGAAGTGCCAGACCGTAGAAAAGAGGCAGAGCAATTGATGCGTAAAAGTCCAGCCTATCCCCTGTTGCAACGTATTTTTCAAGACCGTGTTCGTAGTTAGCCTTTGCCTTAATTTCCACCTTGCTTACGGGAGCATATTTATCCCTTTCGGCTAAAACATCGTCAGGGAAGCTTCGCTGGAACATTGCGCTGTCGGAAAGGAACACACCTACTTCGGGTGCTTTATTTGCGTATTCGTAATCCTCGGTACCGAAGGTGCCAAGCATCTGGAATATATTGAAAAGAAGTGTGCGGTAGGAATCGGGTATTGATTTAGCATCCGCACTTCCCCTTGGGTACTTTGCCTCGGGATTTAAAAATCTGTGAGGCCATGGACAGATTTGGAAACGATTGATTTTCGGCTGCATAAGTGAGCCTACAAGAATGGGAATGTATAAGCCTTTATAATCATCCCAGGTGTAGACCGGTCTGTCATCAATCGGGTCGTTATCAAACCACATTGTTCTGCCTGTACCGCGGACCAATTCCTGCATTACGCCGTACTCCAAAAAGGCTGTTTCAAAAGCGCGCTCCTTATAAACGCCCTTAAAAACGTTAGCTTCACGGGAAGTACCGGTCCATACCTGAGCTTTATAGCCGTCAAGAGAAGGTATATCCGTTAAGGTGCCTTCAGGGGACTGAACCTTCCACTGAGTATAGTTTAAAAGTGAATGGGTAGGCACGTAAAATCTTAAAACCTTGCCGTATTTTGCCATAGCATATGCACGCAAGGACTGGCTTATCCTTTCAACTGCCCTTTTATATAAATATGCCTTAAGCCTTGCAACCTTGTGGTGGGCATCCACGTTCAAGTGAGGTGCAACCCAATCGGCTCCGTAATAAAGTCTGTACTCACGCTTTAAGGCTTCGCTGTAGCCTGAAGGGTTAAGGAATTCGGGTTCCTCCACGTGGATGGCTTCAACACCTGCGTCAACAGCTACTTTAAGCTTATCTGTAAGGTAATCCACATAAGTGATGGTCGGGCACATATAACCAAAGCGCTTGGTGTGCAGTAAAGCACCGCCTAATGAACCGTCGCGCTCACGCTGACATTCGTCCCAATGCTCTTTTCCGTCCCATTTGCCTATAAGGTATTCTTCGTAGTTTCCCCAGGCAATACCCGTCATAAGGTGCACAACGTAGCCGCGCTCCCTATACTTCTTAACTCTTTCGGGCATACCGGGGTCAACACCGTATACTATAGCTATATCCTGACCTATATCAACGTAAGGGTTAAGAGGTCCTGAAGCCTGAAAACAGGTAAGCTCCTCTTTTCTGTCTCTGATATATCCCATATTTTATCCTCTCTTTCTGATGCGTATATACTATTACGTATTCTTCCATAAAAATACCGCATTTGAAAGAATTTGTCACTTTACATTTTTAATCAGTTTATTGCACTATTTTAATTTTAGCTGCAAATCGTTCACATTCTTTTAAACCCGCTCCTGAGTTTTTCTATGGCAGTTTTTTCAATTCTGGACACATAGCTTCGGGATATTCCGAATTTCTTTGCTATCTCCCTTTGGGGTAAGGGCTTCACACCCATAAGGCCGTACCTTAGTATAATTATCCTCCTCTCTCTATCATCAAGGGCGCTTTTTAAAATTTCGTACATTTTTTTCGAATTTATTTTGTTATCAATATCCTCAATAACGGTATCCTCCACCTGCACCGTGTCCATAATTGTTAAAAGTGAACCGTCCTTGTCATTTTCAATGGGGTCATCAAGAGAAATGTCCTGCATTGTTTTATTGCACCTTCTGAAATACATTAAAACCTCGTTCTCTATACACTTACTTGCGTAGCTTGAAAACTTGATGTTTTTATTTTTATCGAAGCTGTCAACAGCCTTTATAAGTCCTATTGTGCCGATGGAAACTAAATCCTCCTGGTCATTTTCCTGACGGTAATATTTTTTTATTACGTGGGCAACAAGTCTTAAATTATGTTCGATAAGCTTTTTTCTTGCAGCTTTGTCGCCATTGCTGTTTCTTTCAAGCAAGGCTTTTTCCTCCTCCTTGCTTAGCGCTTTCGGGAATGCCCCCGCCCCTGTTATGTGAAGCAAAAGGAAAAAGACGTTTGACAGATAAGTAAGCAAATTAAAAAGCATAAACACACCACCTTTTTAAGTAGTAATGTTTATGCTTTAATTTAAAATATTTGCAAGTCCTTATTTAACAAGTTCAATTTCTGCGGGAACGGTATATTTTACATTCATTTCGCCGTTTTCATACTTAACTGAAACTTCAATTTTACCGAATTCGGTTGTAATAAAGCCTTCAATATCACCAAGCTCAGGCAAATAGAAGGGATCAATTTTAATTTTTTTGTAGCCGGGCTCAAGCATTTTTATACCGAGGAAATCAGTAAACATAAGCTTTACGCATCCGCCGAACATGTGGTGGTTATGGGAATGATTGCCGCCGTAAAATTCTTCCCAGATAGTTGTGGCGCCCATATTCATCATATAGCCGAAGGAGTGGTTTTCTTCCTCGGAGGACATAATTTTAAACGCGAGGTCGGCTCTGCCTACTTTGCAGAGAACCCTTGTCATAACCTCGCTGCCAAGGAAACCTGTATCGAAATAAGGTTCCTTTTCATAGTGGGCAAGCATATTTTTGACCGTTCTCTCATCGCCAAGGTCAATATCAATGGCGTAGGCGTTGGTGCCGTGAATATTGCCGTGGTAATCGCCTGTGGTTTCGTCATAATATTTAGCCTTAAGAGCGTTTTTGCAGTACTCTGCCTTTTCGTAAAGCTTATCGGAGAGCTCCTTTTTACCCATTACCGCGCAAACTTCGGCAGTATAGTTGAGACATCTTACAAAGTAGCAGGTATTTACAAAGGGTTCTTCAATAGGCTGCTTGGTGCTTACGTAGCCTAAAGGAATACACCATTCGCCGAGGCACCATCCCTTTTCCTCTTCCCTTACTACGAGACCGTTATCACTTCTTGAATCGATATAGTCGAACCAGAAAAGGATATTGTCAAGGTATTTTTCGTAAAGCTTAAGGCTGCCTGTTGCCTTATAATAGAAATAAGGAACAATTGCAACTGCACCGCCCCATCCGCAGGGACCGCCGCCACCGCCGTAGAAAGGTGCTGTGTGCTGAATGTGGCCGTTTAAAGTATTTTGAGAGTCAATAATATCCTGCATCCACTTTTCGTAAACAGGAGCACTATCAAGCACCATTAATGCTGTATCACATGTCACCTGACCGTCACCTGTATAGCCTAAACGCTCACGGTGAGGACAGTCGGAAGGAATAAAGCCGTGCATATTGCCAAGCTGACTTCTCTTATAAGCATCAAAGAGCCAGTTAATAACCTTATTATTTGATTTAAATTCTGATGTAACGGGAACATTACTGTGAATTACCTTTGTAACAGGGTTATTGATTTCACCTTTTACAGAGAAATACCTGAAGCCGTGCCAAACGAAGTGAGGCATTACACCGAACTTTTTCTCTTCACCGAAAATAAATTTATCGCTCTGAATCTGATCTCTGCCGCCTGCGGATTTTACGTCGATATCATTTTTCTCTGCGTTTAAATTTTCAGCATAGGTTAAAACAACCTCGCCTTCCTTTACGCTGTCGAAGGCAACAAGGCCTGTGATATTTTCGCCGTTATCCCATATGCTGAAGTCGCCATCCTTATATATGCACTTAGGGGTGATTTCACGTATAATCTTATCTGTAGGATAGCTCCACTTTGTTACTTCTCCGTCAAACTCTTTGGCTTCATCAGCTTTTTTGAACTCTGCGTTCTCTCTGATTAAATTGCACTTACCTTTATAATCTGTTGTTTCGCCGTAGAAAAGCTCTGTTTCTAAAATAACGCTTTCGGAAGCTAATGTGTTTTCACCGCTTCTTATTTCTTTGTCCTCATACTTAATTACATACTTTGTCTGAGGTTCACCCTGGTAGAATATACCCTCGGCAACTCTCTTTTTTTGTGCATAGAAGCCTGCGCCAAGAAGTATTAAAAGTTCGTTTTCACCTTCATTTAAAGGAAGCTCGTAGCTTAAATAATAAGCGCGCTTAGTCATTACGTCGTTTGAAGGATAATTCAAAATTTCAATTTCGTGAGCTGAGTGGTAATTGGAAACTGCGGGAGTGAAAAGGTCGTCGCCAACTTTTTTACCGTTTAAATATAATTCAAACCAACCAAGAGAAGAAATATCAATAGTGGCAGTTACTGCTTTTTCAGCTTTGATAACTTCCTTAAATAAGGGAGCGTGATCCCCTGTTTTTTTAATCCATTTTGCGTTCTGCATAGTAAAACCTCTCTTTTAACAGAATTCTTTTATGCATTGTTTATTAAATCGCTTAATTAGAAAGATACCTTCCCCATAAGGGGAAGGCTTATTTCTTTAAATATTAGTCACCGAGGAGTTCCTCGTTGAGTTTGATGCCGAAGTCACGTGCTATTGCAAGCAGCTGGTCGTCCGCAATTGTCTGACGGATGCCTAAGCCGCAGGACATAGCCTTAATATAGATTTCAGCAGCCTTTTCAATTGTATGCATAAGGCCGAAGGTTGTATCGAAATCAGGACCTGAGCAGAAAAGTCCGTGATGTGCCCATACAGCAGCATCGTACTTTTTCATAAGCTCGCTTGTAGCCATGGCAATTTCAGCACCGCCGGGTACCATCCACTGAACTACACCAACACCGTCAGGGAAAACAACGGGACACTCGGTTGCACTTGTCCAGAGAGCCTTTGTGAAAGCCTTGTCTGTTAAGGGAAGAACAAAGGTCATAGCAATAAGGTTGCCGGGATGAGCGTGGTAGATAACACGGTGTGCGCCGTTTGTAGCAGCCTTTTTAACGCTGTGATTCATAATATGGCTGGGGAATTCGCTTGTGGGTCTGCCGCCCTTTGTTAAACCCCATACAACTCTGTAAGCGTCGCCTTTAGCGTTAAGCTCAGCAATACAGATATTCTCCTCGGGTGCTAAGATAACGTTTCTGAAATACTTGCCGCTGCCTGTGGAGATAAAGAACTCGCCTGCTAAATTTTCAGCAGTTACACCCATGGGAACCCAGGGACGCTCGTAGCTGAAGCTATCCTTACAAGCTTCAACCTCTTCCTTAGTCATACGGTAGGTAAGGTTACCGCCGTTTCTTTCGTGCCAGCCCTGGAGCCAGCCATCGTTACACATTCTAACGTAGGATTTGATTACTTCAACGTCTAAAATACACATTATTTTCTCTCCTCTAAAATCTTAGCTTCGTAAGCCATTACTTCCTTGTACCAGCTTTCGTCAGCAGGTACACCTTCACGGCGGCAATACTCTTCCCAAACAATACCGAAGGGAAGTGTTTTAACTTCTTCAGAAAGCATTAAGAGCTCTGTAAAGTTACCCTCATCCTGAAGCTTCTTAAGTCTTGCATGGGGCTCGAGCATAGCAGAAAGAAGTGCCTTCTGCATATTTCTTGTACCGATAACCCAGGCTGCTACACGGTTGATGGAAGCATCGAAGAAGTCAAGACCGATAAGAACCTTATCAAGGGCATCGTTTCTGATGATTTCCTTTGCGATTTCCTTTAATTCATCGTCAAGGATAACAACGTGGTCACTGTCCCAACGAACGGGATGTGTTACGTGCAGGGGGATTTTATCAAAGAAAGCGAGGATTGCGGGAATCTTGTCGCTGATAACCTCTGTGGGGTGGTAGTGGCCGTTATCAAGGAGGTTATAAACGCCTTCGTGGGAAGCAGCGTAGGACATATAGAATTCGTTGGAACCTACTGTGTAGCTTTCAACACCGATGCCGAATACTTTACTTTCAACGCAGTCGATAACGCCGTCGTACTTAGCTTCGAAGATTTCGTCAAGGGATTTCTTTAAGCGGAGTCTGGGACCAAGGCGGTCGGAAGGAATGTGCTTTAAGCCGTCGGGAATCCATACGTTGTTTAAAACGGGCATACCTAAAGCTTCGGAGATTTTCTGTGCGATTTCACGGCACTTGATACCGTGGCGAACCCAGTATGTTCTTACCTCTTCATCGGGGGAAGAAAGTGTTAAGCCGTCCTTAACCATGGGGTCACTAAAATAAGTGGGGTTAAAGTCAATACCGATATCACGGGACTTTGCATACTCGACCCAGGGAATGAAGTTTTCGTATGTAATTTCGTCTCTTGCGGTTTTCTTGTCGAAAATACCGTAGGAAGCGTGGAGGTTGATTCTCTTCTTGCCGGGGATAAGGGAGATAGCCTTATCGAAGTCAGCTGTTAACTCCTCGAAGTTTCTTGCCTTGCCGGGGTAGTTACCTGTTGTCTGGATGCCGCCTGAAAGAGCCTCGCCTGTGTTTTCGAAGCCTGTAACGTCGTCACCCTGCCAGCAGTGAATGGAAATAGCTTTATTCTTTAAAACTTCCATTACCTTTTCTGTGTCTATGCCGTATTTAGCATAAACTTCTTTTGCATACTCGTAAATAGCGCTCATATTTTTGCTCCTTTTTATTATTATGCTGTGAATTTCTTTATGTCAAAGCTCTTTTTAACTGCGTTTCTTGCTTCCTGAAGGGAAGTAAACTCGCCTTTTTCAAGCATCTGGCTCATTAAGTTGCCAAGGGCTGTACCTTCCGTAGGACCTGCGTAAAGGGTAAGTCCTGTTGTTTCGGCTGTTAATTTATCAAGGTAAGTGTCCTTACTGCCGCCGCCTACAACGTTTATGGAAGTAAACTTTTTGTTTGCAACCTTTTCTAAGTAAAGGATGGCTTCCTTATAGCTTTCGGCTAAGCTGCGGTAAACGCACTCCATAACCTGACCGATGTTTTCGGGCTTAACACTTGCCTTTTCAGTAACTGTGTCGATCATACTGTCGGGAGCTAAGAAGCATTCCTCGTTAACGTCAATTCTGCCCTTAAAGCCTGTTTCCTCTCTTGCGAAAGCTTCAAGCTCTGCAAAGCTGTACTTTTTATTTAAGTTTCTTCTGATGCTCTGGATTATCCAAAGACCCATAATATTCTTAAGGAAACGGTAACGGTAAAGGTAGCCGCCTTCGTTAGTGAAGTTGGAAAGCATAGCTTCCTCGGTTGTGTTAGCCTCCTTATTTTCAACGCCCAATAAGCTCCAGGTACCGCTTGAGATGTAAACTGCGTTATCGTCCTTAGCGGGAACTGATAAGAAAGCACTTGCAGTATCGTGAGAAGGAGCTAAAAGCACCTTTGTCTGGTAGCCAACTTTCTTAGCTATTTCATCCTTAAGTGTGCCTACAAGAGTGCCCGGCATATTAAGCTTGCCGAATATCTTCTCGGGGTAGCCTAAGGTATTTAAAATATCCTTGTCCCAAGTTTTTTCCGCCGCATTTAAAAGTGAAGTTGTGGAGGCGTTAGTATATTCGTTTAATTTATTTCCTGTTAAAAGGAAGTTAAAATACTCGGGAATCATTAAGAAGCGCTCTGCCTTCTTAAGATACTCGGGGTTTTCCGTTTTAATGGCAAGAAGCTGATAAACCGTGTTGAAGTTCATCTTCTGTATACCTGCTTTGGAGTAAAGCTCCTTAAATGGTATAATCTCCTCGCATTTTTCAATCATAGGCTCTGTGCGCTTATCGCGGTAAGCAACTGTGTCGCCTATAACCTTATCCTCACTGTCGAGAAGAACAAAGTCCACGCCCCAGGTATCAATGGCAACGCTTTCGGGCACCATACCCTTTTCCCCTGCTGCCTTTAAACCTAAGACAATGTTTTCAAAAAGTGCCTCTGTATCCCAGCAAAGGTGACCGTTCTTTTCAATAAGGTTATTATCAAAACGGTATACTTCAGTAAGCTCAATTTTTCCGTCATTTACGCTGCCTACTATATGTCTGCCGCTTGATGCACCTATATCTATTGCAAGATAGTACATATTTTTTCCTTTCTTTATCAAATTACCATCTGATAAAAACATAAAATTACACTTTGATTATAACATAAATCCTCAGGAAATACAATAATATATTTCCGTAATATCTGTAGTGTTTCCTTAAATCCAATATACCTTCTATCGTATAAAAAAAGCGCAAACAATGTTTACGCTTTTTCTTCACACATTAACATTCCGGGAACAATGCAAAATATTTATGGGTAAAATCCCTGAAAAATCCGCGAGGGAACCAGTTAACACAAAGATATATATTCTCGTTCTCTATTAATTCCTTTGGTGCAAAAACACCTATTCTGAAATTAACTGTTTCTCCGTTACTTATTTTAAAATCATGCGACCCCTTTCCCCATTCTTCGCCTTTTATCTTATGTACTTCATCAACTTCAAACCAATTGTAATAAGGATTATTTATATCTCCTGCTATTAATCTCTCCTCAAAACCCTCAAGAAGTTTTTCATCAAAATACGTAGCCAAAAAGTCTCTTGAAGTATATACTGTTACTGTTTCTTCTCCTCCT
>JAGBID010000037.1 GCA_017935165.1 Clostridia bacterium | reverse complement strand
TACGGCACAATCGTTTCCTATGACCTTAACTACCGTCCCTCACTTTGGAAGGGAATTGGCGGTAAGGAAAAGGCTCAGGAAGTTAACAAGGAAATCGCAAAGTACATCGACGTTATGATCGGTAACGAAGAGGACTTTACAGCTTGCCTCGGCTTTGAGATTGAAGGTAACGATTCTAACCTTAAGGAGCTTAACATTGACGGCTACTACAAGATGATAGAGAACGTTACAAAGGTTTACCCCAACTTCAAGGTTGTTGCTACTACCCTCAGAACAGTTAAGACAGCTACAGTTAACGACTGGAGCGCTATCTGCTGGGCAGACGGTAAGATCTATAAGGGTATTGAGCTTCCCGGTCTTGAAATTCTTGACAGAGTTGGCGGCGGCGACAGCTTCGCTTCCGGTCTTATTTACGGCCTTATGACTTATGAGGATGCACAGACAGCTGTTAACTACGGTGTTGCTCACGGCGCACTTGCTATGACAACTCCCGGTGATACATCTATGGCAAGCCTTAAGGAAGTTGAGAACATTGTTGGCGGTAAAGGCGCAAGAGTTCAGAGATAATTACTGATTAAAAAATTACTACCCGAGAGAAATTCTTTCGGGTAGTTTTATTTTGTTTATTCACTTTAATTATTAATCAACCATCGGCATTTCCGTCATACGAAGCTTTGCGCTGCCGTAGGGATAAAGCTCCTTTAATTCCTCGTCGCTGTATGCTTCGGTGGACTTGGGAACTTTAGCGCAAACTGTATCGTAGAAAGGCTCATAACCCCAGGGGATTTTCTTCATTTTGGCTTTGATAACTATGGGCGGCTCCTTGCTGCTGAAGGGGACCTTGGTTACTTCCCTCTCCTCTACGCTGAGCTCTACATCGCTGAAGCCGTAATTCCAGTCACTCTTACCGATAAGCTCGTAGTCACAGTAAGGGAATTTTCTTTCCACGCCATTTCTTTCATATTCAAGCATTTTCCATTCTGCTTCAATGGGAAGTGAGAATACAAGTGAGCCGTATTTTACGGATTTAAGGCAATATGGACGGTTAATAAACTCTGGTTCAAACTTATAGGAGATATTTATTTCGCGGCTTTCTCCTGCCTTAAAATCGAAAATAAGCTTATTTTGCTTTATGATTTCTTCGCCGTTTACGTAGAGCTTTTCTACAAAGGAAGGAATGCGTACAATGAGTTTGAAATCCTCTTTTGCTTCAACTTTATAATTAAACTGCTGCTTGAAGGGGTATTCGGTATTAAGCTCAATATTTGCTTTCTTGCAGGTAAGCTTTGTGGGAATCTGAATTGCGTTTATAATTTCATCATCCTTATACATAAAGGCGCTGGTAATAAACTTAGGCCAGCCCTGACTTAAGTTTGCAGTACAGCAGCCGTAATTAGGCTCTAAGCCGAATAAATGGGAATCGAAATTGTTTGTGCCGAAAATTGGCTTTGCGGGGAAACGGATGCAATTAATCTGATTGCTCTGCTGGTCGTACTGGTGAGTCCACATATCGTCGCTGAAGGTGCCGGGAAGAGCGTTAAATGCAATAACCTCAAGTCTTTCAAGCCATTTTACGTCCCCGGTGTATGCATACAAAAGCTCGTAAGAAAACATCTGCTCCACTACAGCGCACAGCTCTGTGCCCTGAATGGGACTAAGACCTGCTAAATGCTCGTCGCCTGTAAAAAGCTCAACGGGTGTGCCGTTATAGTTATAGAGCATTTTATAAAGGTACTCGGCGTTATTTTTATATTCTTCCCCTAATATTTCGTAGGAAACAGCCTCGTACTTAAGCATCATAGCAAGGTTAACTATATGGGTCTGCTGAATTGTTTTGCTTACAGGTGTCTTATAAAGTTTGGCAAAGTTCAAAGGCTCGTAGCCCTGTGTCTTTAATATTTTAGCCAAATCCTTAAGCCATTCCTCTTTATAGGTATCGTATACAAAGTTAAGAGCAATAAAGGTTTCGAACCAACGGTGTTCACCCCAAAAAAAGAGCTTTACAGTACCCTTCTTTAAAAGCTCGTAGTAGTTTTTAAGCACCTTATAAAGAACCTCGGGGATTCTTTCGTCGCCCGTTGAGAGGTAATAGGTATAAAGTGTTTTGGAAATAAGCTGTACCGCCCAGGTGTCATAAGCAGGTATCTGTTCGTCAGTACAGGGGCATATCCAGCCGTTCTCCTTTTGATTTGCAATTATTGCTTCAATATATTTCTGACCTCTTGCGATTAAATCCTCATCCTCAAGTAAATAAGCCATGGGGATAAAGCCGTCAAGCCAGTAGGGTACTCTCTCCCATCCCTCAGCTTCGCCGCCTATCCAAGCGCTGTCACGGATATCGCGCCACATTTTGTCAAGATTACCGCTAAGGCCTTCTGCCTGAATTCTTAATTGGTCCTTAATATAACCTAAGGGTTTGATTTCTTTAGTGGTAAATAGACTATATTTCATAATAGCACCGCCTTTCATAAGCTTATTTTAGCACTGCTTTTTTTACTTTAAAATTTATAATATCACACAAAACCTTGACAATATCACAATAAGCGAACATAATATAAAAGGGTGATGTTATGTTTGGAATTAACCTTGATGCCGAGATTGAATTTTTGTCAGCCTCAATGAGGATTTTTAAAAAAGGCGAAAGACATATTACAAGGTACTTAAGTCATGACGTACTTATTTTGCTCTTTGAAGGTGTGCTTCGTTTTACTGAAAGCGGTGAAGAATATGAAATAAATCCCGG
>JAGBID010000036.1 GCA_017935165.1 Clostridia bacterium | reverse complement strand
GTTATAGCGGCGGCAATAACCAGCCAAAAAACGAAAAGCAACCTTCCTACACACATTGAACTTCCTGCCAGAAGCACAGGCTTACAGAAGGATTCCATAGTGCTTTTGGAACAAATAAGAACTATAGATAAACACAGACTCAAAGAGAAAATGGGAAAGCTTGACGACCATTCCATGGAAATGGTGGATGAAGCCATAGGAATAAGCTTCGGTTTAGAGAATACATAGCTTTCGCTGTGTATTGGTCGGTGCTTCGGTTAGCCTGAGGCACCGGCAGCTTATTCTGCCGTGATAAACCAGGCGCTGTTAATGGAGTAGAGCCCAAGGGAGAAAAACACCTTTTCCTTTAGGGATGTGCTGTAGTCTTCAAATCTTGCAGCGCTTACAAATTCATCTATGGTGTAAACCTCGGCTATGCCGCTTTCAAGGTAAACTGTAATAACGTCGTCAGTATAATTTATGCTTGTTACAAAACCGATGCCTATATGTGAGGTTTCGGTTTTTCTGTTTTCAATTGGCAAATTAACTGCAACGGCACCGCCTGCTTTAAGAGTGTCATACATCTCACTTAAAAGCTCGAAGTTTGTCAGGGCTCCCTTGTGCTTGATGTCAGCATTTTCAAGGTAGGTATCAAAAAGATAATTTATGGTGGTAATGTAATTTTCTGTGTGCTCGCCATTATCCTGCTTTTTGATTTCAGCTTGAGTTACAGGCTCTTCAATGAAATTTGATATTATCTCGGTAGCGGCGTAACCTGTTGAAACGGCATTTTCCTCTAAAGGAGTTATGGAGGCTCTTACAGGCGTTCTGTACTTACTGCTCATGCTGACTGTCAGGTATCCGTCATCTGTTGTTTTTTCCTTTAAAATAACACCCATATACATAAAGGCGATTATAACTATTGGAATCAGCACAATAACGAATATCTGGCAAATCGTTTTCTTAAAGGCGGCAGGGAAGGGTTCGCCGTTATTAAGCTTTCCGTGCTTGAAAAAATTCACTATTTTCAAAAAAATATCTTTAACTTTTATATTCATATTGATTTCTCCGATATGTAAGAGTGTATAAAGACATATACACTTATATAATACCATTAAATTTTATTTTATTCAATTCTTTTATTATAAAGATATTATAAAGATTTAATGTTGTAAAAAAGTTTATCTTGTGTTACAATATCCCCGTCAATAAAAATAATTTAAAATATTGAAGGATGGTTTTTGATATGTCACTTATCGAAAAATGGAATCAGTTTGCAACTGAGCAGAACGAAAGCGAAAACGCTAACAAGTTCTGGCAGGATTATTTCCTCAAGGAAAAGGATATGTATAAGGAGATCCTTGCTTCCGACGAGGTATTTGAAGGTAAAATAGCCGAGCTTTCTGAGAAGTTCGGTGTGGACGAAGTACTTATGACAGGCTTCCTTGACGGTACTAACGACAGCCTTTTAAATCCTATGGACTTAGAAGCACTTGACGAGGAAACTGTTATCACACTTAAATATGACCTTGAAAAGCTCTATTACAATATGGTAGCTGCAAAGGCAGAGTGGCTCTATACTCTCCCCGAGTGGAACCGCCACTTAACAGCTGAAAAGCAGAAGGAGCTTTACAGAGCACAGAAAATGAGCAAGACAGTTGTTAAGGGCGAAAAAATCGGCCGTAACGATCCTTGTCCCTGCGGCAGCGGCAAGAAATACAAGAAGTGCTGCGGCAGATAATTTAATTAAAACAATATGAAAGCCACTCAGCGGATATCTCCAATGAGTGGCTTTTTGTTTTATAATGAGTTTGAAAGGAATGCTTTAAGTCTTTCGGATTTAGGGTTACCGAATACTTCATCAGGTGTGCCTTCCTCTTCAATTTTGCCGTCTGCCATAAAAATAACTCTGTCGGAAACTTCCTTTGCAAACTGCATCTCGTGAGTTACCACTATCATAGTGGAGTCATGACCCTTTAAGGAGCGAATAACCTTTAAAACTTCACCGGTAAGCTCAGGGTCAAGAGCGGAGGTAGGCTCGTCAAAACAAAGGATATCCGGCTCTAATGCAAGAGCCCTTGCTATTGCCACACGCTGCTGCTGACCGCCCGATAAGGTGGCGGGGTAGGAGTCGCATTTTTCTTCAAGACCGACTCTTTTAATAAGGGCATTTGCCTTTTCCTCAATTTCCTCAGGGGTATTCCTCTTTAAAAGGGAAGGCGCCAAGGTGACGTTTTTCTTAACCGTATACTGTGGGAACAAATTAAACTGCTGGAAAACAAGGCCGAAGTGAAGTCTGTTTTCTCTAAGCTCAGCGTCCTTTAATTTCTTGTGATTTTCACCGTTATACACAAGCTTATCCCTTACGGAAATAGTGCCGCTTTCAGCAAATTCAAGGAAATTCAGGCAGCGCAGGAGGGTGGTTTTACCGCTTCCCAATGAACCTATTATGGTAAGCACCTCACCTTTGTTTAAGGAGAAGCTTATGTCCTTTAAAACCTCAGTTTTACCGAAGCTCTTTTTTATGTTTTCAACTTCTAAAATAGCCATTGTATTCTCCTAAAATCAGTTAAAGTGCTTTAATTTCTTTTCAATGTAACCGAAAAGAAGTGTAAGTATGCCGTTGAAAGCGAGGTAGTAAAGACCTGTGAAGAACAAGGGCCATACAATACCGGAAATACCTCTTGAACCCTTAATAAAGGAGTAGCCTGCCCATATAATTTCCTGATAGGAGATAATTCTTGCCAGGGAGGTATCCTTAACCAATGTGATTATTTCGTTGGACATAGGGGGCACAACGCGCTTTACCATCTGCAAAAGAGTGACCTTGAAGAATATCTGAGTTTTTGTCATGCCCAGCACTTCGCCTGCTTCCCTTTGTCCTACAGGTACGCCCTGAATGCCGCCGCGGTAAATTTCGGAGAAATAGCAGGCGTAGTTAATAATGAAAGCAACGCATGAAGCAATAAAGCGGTCATCCTCGAATGCTGACCAGGGGCTGGCACCGCCTGATAGCTGACCCGGTACGTAGTAGATTATGAAAAGCTGAAGCATTAACGGTGTGCCTCTTATTACCCAAACAACGGTTTTTGTAAAATAGCTTAAAGGCTTAAACTTACTCATTGAGCCGAAGGATATGATAAGGCCTAAGGGCAGTGCGCCTAAAAGTGTTACTGCAAACAGCTTGAAGGTCTGGAAAAAGCCCTCGTTAAGGGCGTCGATAACGGTTAAGAATTCCTGCATAATAGATTAAATAACTTTGCTTTACAAAGTTCCTTCCTTTTTAAAACAGCATTAAGCATTAAGCTTTTTTGGGGCTTAATGCTTAAAGTGCTTGTGGTTAATTATATATAGGAGAACGTAATATTCAAAAATTACTTCTGGGGGATTATAACAGCTGTGTCAATGTTGTAAAGATTTGCAAGCTCTTCCATTGTGCCGTCAGCATAAGCCTTCTTAAAGAATTCGTTAAGCTTAGCTGTAAGGTCGCTGCCCTTTCTGAAGCCAACGCCGTACTCCTCGTCGTTAAGGCCGATTGTGTATGTAAGACCCTCAAAGCCTGTTCCTTCACCAAGCATTGCACTTGCCATAAGAAGGTCGATTACTGCTGCGTCAGCAGTACCGGAAACAACCTCAGTAAGTGCTGTAGCCTGGTCAAGAACTGTAACGTACTTGGCGCCGTCAATAGCTGCTACCTGCTCCTGACCTGCGGAGCCTTCCTCAACTGCGAACTTAAGTGTCTTAAGGCTTTCAAGTGTCTTATAGTTTTCAGCAACTTCCTTCTTAACAACAACTACCTGCTGGTTGTTGCAGTAGGGGTTAGAAGTGGACATCTTGTTCTTAACAGCATCTGTAAGAGTCATACCGTTCCAAACAACGTCAATTGTTTTACCGTCAAGCTCCATTTCCTTACTGTTCCAGTCAATAAGCTGGAATTTAACGTCAACGCCAAGCTCCTTGGCAAAAGCCTTAGCTAAGTCAGCGTCAAAGCCGATCCACTCGCCGTTGTCGTCAGTATAGTCCATGGGAGCAAAGTCTGTAATACCAACTATTAAAGTACCCTTATTTTTAACGTACTCATAGTCAGATTCAGCCTTTGTGCCTTCACTCTGGCAGCCTGCAAAGCAGGCTATTACCATCATAACAGCTAAAATCAAACATAATATCTTTTTCATAATAAATACCTTCCTTACCTTTAAAAGGTTACAATTTTGAAATTTTATTGCTTTACTAAGATAAAGCAATAACGACTTATATATAATACAGCAGAATAGTTATCTTGTCAACTCTTTTTTGCTTTAATTTAATAAATTATCATAAATTAATAAAAGTACGAAAAAAGCGCACTCCTTTTGAAAGTGCGCCTTAGCATTATTTTTAATAATGTTTAATTGTCGCGGTAAATACCGATGCTTTCAGCTTTATCTTTCCACTTGCCTCTTATAAAGAATATGATGGAAAGAATTGTACCTGATACCCAGGAGATAAGAAGTGACCAGTAAAGGGATTCGGGTGAGCCTGCAGGGAAGGCTTCACTTTTTGTAAGGAAAGCAATTAAATAAGCAACGGGTACACGGATAATAACCGTTGTAACAGCACTTATTACCATAGGTGTAACAGTGTCGCCTGCGCCGCGCATAATACCCATAAGAATCTGTGTAACACAGAAGGAAAGGTAACCGAAAGCAAGAATGTTAAGCATATGGTTGCCGTAGTTTATAACAGCCTCGGTGCTTGAGAAAATACCTATAAGGTTTCTGCCGAAAAGCAATATTGCACCAACTAAAACAGCACAGGTGCTAAGACCTATTGTAAGACCTATTTTTACACTCTTGTTAACTCTGTCCCACTTTCCTGCGCCGATATTCTGACCTACGAAGGTTGTCATAGCCATACCGAAGGTGAAGTTAGGCATCATAGCAAAGCCGTCAACTCTCATAACAACAGTTGTAACTGCGATAATAGCCTCGCCGAAGCTGTTGGTAAGGGACTGAACTACAAGTGCTGCACAGGAGAATATAGCCTGCATAAGGCCGCTGGGCAAACCTATTTTAACTATCTGAACGACAAGGCTTCCCTGAAGCTTAAAGTACTTAAAGCCTATATCAATAACATCTCTCATTGTAAAGAGTCTTATAAGGCAAAGTATAGCGGAAACACCCTGAGCTACAATTGTAGCAACGGCAACACCCATAACGCCCCATTTAAGAGCCTGAACAAAGTAAAGGTCAAGAACGATGTTGATGCCGCAGGCAACCAAAAGGAATACAAGAGGCATAATACTGTCGCCCATACCTCTTAAGATACCGGATATCATATTGTAGAAAGCGGAACCGATAAAGCCAAGCATTATAATCATAAGGTATGTATTGGCATCGTTTAAAATAAATCCGCGTTCAGCGTCGTTGGGTGTATCCATTAAAATAAGGATAGGCTTAGAGATAACGAGACCTAAAACGGTAGTAACAATACTTATTATTAAAGTAAGGAATATAACGTTACCGACAGTCTTTGAAAGGTTTTCCCTCTGCTTAGCACCAAAGTACTGAGAAACAATAATACCTGCACCGGCTGAAATACCCATAAACAAAGCAAGCAAAAGGTTTATTATCGGGTTGGATGCACCAACGGCAGCAAGGGCGGAGTCACCAATGTTCTGTCCTACGATAATAGCGTCAACAGTGTTATAAAGCTGCTGGGCAAAGTTACCTATAAGAAGCGGAATGGCAAATTTGATAATGGACACAGTAGGACTTCCCACCGTCATATCCTGCGCGCCGAAAAGACTTTTAATTTTTTCTAACAACTCATATTCCCCCATTATAATTATTAAGTTAAACATATTATAACCGAAATATTTTATAAAGACAAGTGATATAAAATAGGAATTTGTCTTTATTTTTTGTTAAGTTTAAGGTATAATAAATTAAATATAGGATTTTTACGGGAAAGGCGGTGGCGGATTTTGTGTGAAAACGTAATAAGTGAAGAAAAACTTGCTGAAATGGGAAAATGGGAGCGCTTAGGCTTTGGTGCCAAGGTGTTTGTTACAAGGGAACACCGCTTTAATACGGATACAATTTTACTTGCACATTTTGCTTCGCCCAATAAAAACGATGTCTGTGCGGATTTCGGAACAGGCTGCGGTACAATACCAATAATATGGAAAGCAAGGTACAACCCCAAAAAGGTATATGCAGTAGAGGTGCAGGACCAGGCTTTTGCCCAGGCGGAAATGTCCGTTAAGGAATGTGAGCTGGATATAGAGCTTATAAAAGGAGATATAAGGGACTATAAAAATTTATTTAAGGACCAAAACCTTGACTTAATTGCCTGCAATCCTCCTTATAAAGCTCAGGGCGCAGGAATTAAAAATGAGGACGAAAAGATGAAAATCGCCCGCCACGAGGAAATGCTTACCATGGAAGAGCTTGCTGAAAGCGCAAGGTTTGCTTTAAAATTCGGCGGCAGCCTTTGTATCTGTCAGCGCCCCGAAAGGCTTACGGATGCAATGAATATAATGCGAAAATACGATCTTGAACCTAAGGTTTTAAGGCTTGTGCAGGGAAGGGCAGATAAAGCACCCTCGCTTTTCCTTTTAAGGTGCAGGCGCGGCGGTAAACCCGGGCTTCAGATAATGCCCACGCTTCTTTTGGAAGAAAACGGTGATGTTTCCAAAGAAATGCTTGAAATTTACGGAGATTATAAAAATTATTAATAAAAGGACAGGTGTTAAAAATGGCAGAGGAATATACCATTCAGTTATCAAGAATTATTAAGGACCTTCAGTTGGAAGCGCTTTATTTACCCAGGTCAGCGGATGATATTTTTATTAAGTCCCGTGAAGTTAACCGTCCCGGTGTTGAGCTTAACGGCTACTACGATTATTTTGATGCGCTCAGAATCAACGTTCTCGGTATGTCCGAGACTGCTATGCTTGACGGCTTCGATGAAGAAAAAAAGAGAAATACCATAAAGAAATTTTTCAGTATGAAGCCTGCTGCAGTTATATTTGCAAGGGATATTGCTGCTGAAGATATTGTAATCGAAAGTGCTCAGGAGAACGGCGTTCCCCTTTTAAGCTCATCAAATACAACTTCAAACGTAATCGCTTCTTTAGTATCACTTTTAAACGTTGAGCTTGCTCCCAGAATCACCCGTCACGGTGTTTTGGTTGAAGTATACGGCGAAGGTATTTTGCTTGTGGGCGACAGCGGCGTAGGTAAAAGTGAAACAGCCATTGAAATCATCAAGCGCGGTCACCGCCTTATTGCGGACGATGCTGTTGAGATAAGAAGAGTTTCCGATAAATCTTTAGTCGGTCAGGCTCCTGAAAACATCCGCCACTTTATTGAGCTTCGCGGTATCGGTATTATAAACGCAAGGCGTATTTTCGGTATGGGCGCCGTTAAGCTATCAGAGAAAATCGATATGGTTATAAATCTGGAACTTTGGGACAGCTCCAAGGTATATGACAGAATGGGTATTGATAACGAATATACTGAAATATTAGGCCTTAAAGTACCCCTTATGACCATTCCCGTCAAGCCCGGCCGTAACCTTGCTGTTATTATTGAGGTTGCTGCAATGAATAACCGCCAGAAGAAAATGGGTTTCAATGCTGCTCACGAGCTTCTTGCAAGTCTTGGTATGGATGTTAGTGCAATGGCTCCCGTGGATATCAAAAAGGATATAAACATTTAAAAGAATATTGCCTTTATTAAAAAATATAATATAAGGGGTGTTTTACCCTTTGCGAAGCACTTTTAGCCGCAAGCATTTCCCTGCGGCGCAATAAATAAGGAGAAACTTTCAGTTTGATTTATGAAATATTCAGGTTTCGATAGAAAACTTACTAACAGCGGTATTGCTTTTTTAACGGATGAGCCTATGAAAAAGCATATAACCTTCAAGCTTGGCGGTAACGCAAAGCGTTTCCTTACAGTTAAAAACGAGGCAGAGCTCTCCCTTGTGCTCAGCGCGGTAAAGGAAAATAAGCTTGCTTACTTTATTTTAGGCAACGGCTCCAATATGCTTGTTTCCGACGAAGGCTTTGACGGTGTTGTTATAACCCTCGGCGGAGAATTCAGCGAAATAAAGCTTATGGACAGCGAAACTATATCCTGCGGTGCAGGAGCTTCGCTTTCCTCTCTCTGCGCATTTGCAAGGAAAAATTCCTTGTCAGGTCTTGAGTTTGCCTGGGGCATCCCCGGTAGTGCAGGCGGTGCCGCTTATATGAACGCAGGTGCTTACGGCGGCGAGATGAAGGATGTGCTTTCTTTATGCGAGCATATGGATTTAAACGGTGAAAAAGGCGTGTATAAAGCAGAGGAGCTGGAGCTTTCCTACAGAAAGAGCGCTTATACAAATAAGGACCTTATAATAACAAAGCTTATTTTAAAGCTTAAAAAAGGTGATTATGAGGAAATAAACGCTAAAATGGCTGAGCTTATGGAGAAAAGAAAGTCAAAGCAGCCTCTGGAATATCCCAGCGCAGGCTCCACTTTCAAGCGTCCTGAGGGTTATTTTGCGGCAGCCTTAATTGAGGAGTGCGGCTTGAAAGGCGAACACGTAGGGGATGCTGAAGTCAGCGTAAAGCACTCAGGCTTTATTATAAATAAAGGAAACGCCACCTGCAGCGACGTTTTAAGCCTTATTGAAAAAGTAAAAGAAAAAGTAAAAGAAATGAAAAACGTGGAGCTTGAGTGTGAAGTAAAGCTTCTTAAGTAAAAGGAAATTGATATGGAATTTATAATTGTAACTGGACTTTCGGGAGCAGGAAAATCCAAGGCTGTGGCAGCCATGGAGGATATAGGCTTTTACTGTGTGGATAACCTTCCCCCGCAGCTTATTCCGGTTTTCTACGATATGTGCTTAAAAACTGAAGGCTGGCCGAAAAGAACGGCTGTTGTAACGGACACACGCGGCGGCGAGCTTTTCAAGTCCTTCTTCAGTGCTATTTCAAGCCTTGAAAACGAAGGAAAGAGTTATAAAATACTTTTCCTTGATGCTTCCGACAGTGTTCTTGTTAACCGCTATCAGGAAACAAGGCGCAAGCATCCGCTTTCCGACAGCTTCAAAGGCTCATTGGAGGAGGCTGTAAGACTTGAAAGAGAAATACTGCGCCCTGTAAAGGAAAAAGCCGATTACGTTATAGATACCACCAACCTGCACCCGCAGTATATGAAGGAGAGAATCTTCAAGCTTTTCTCCGAGGAAGTGGGAAGTGACGTAAATTCCCTTTCCGTTCACTGCGTAAGCTTTGGCTTTAAATACGGTATTCCTTTGGAATCCGACCTTATATTTGACGTAAGATGTATGCCTAACCCCTTTTACGACAAAAATTTAAGACCTTTAACGGGTCTTGACGAGCCTGTAAGGGATTACGTGATGAGCTGTGAGGAGACTAAAGGCTTCATTACAAGGCTTACGGATATGATAGATTACTTAGTGCCTTTATATAAAAAGGAGGGTAAAAGCCAGCTTGTTATAGCCATTGGCTGTACAGGCGGTCACCACAGAAGCGTGGCAACAGCCCAGTACCTTTGCGACCATTTAAAAATAAAGGGCGTTAAGGCGGATGTTACCCACCGTGATATAAAGAAATAATGAAAGGATGCATATAAATGTCCTTTTCCTCAGAAGTAAAGAGGGAACTTTGTAAAGTAGAGAATAAAGAAAAATGCTGCAGAAAGGCAGAAGGCTACGGGCTTTTGCTTTTCTCAAGATGCTTCACGCCTTTTCATAAAAAGGTCAGCTTTGAAAGTGTCCACACAGTAAACATAATAGCTCAGTATGCCAGTGCGCTTGCAGGAGCCATAGTCGATATTTCCGCAAAGGTAAGCCGCAGTAGGGGTGACAGTTACGCTCTTTCAATAATCGGTGACGACAGCCGCAAAAGCATATACGAAGTTTTCGGCCACGATTTACACGAGCTTAATTTAAGAATAAACAAAAACAATATTAAATGTGAAAACTGTAAAAAGGCGTTCTTAAGGGGTGCTTTTATAAGTGCGGGAAGTATAACCGATCCCAATAAGGAGTACCACCTGGAGTTTGTGGTGCCTCATTCCTATTTGGCAAATGACCTTCTCGCTGTTTTAAACGACGGTGAACCGGGCTTTCAGTCGTCCTTAACTGAGCGCGGCGGCAACTACATAATCTATATTAAGGACAGTAACAAAATCGAGGACCTCCTTACCTATATGGGTGCCATAAATTCCTCTATGGAGCTTATGCAGGTGAAAATGTATAAGGAGGCTATGAACGATATTAACAGAAAAAGCAATTTCGAAACTGCCAATATGGATAAAACCTTTTCAGCTTCTGCCAAGCAGGTGGCTGCTATAGCAGTTATAAACGATACCGTAGGTCTTGGTTCTTTAAGTGAGGAATTACAGCAGCTTGCAACTTTAAGGCTTGAAAACCCTGACTTAAGCTTAAAGGGATTAAGTGAAATATTGGGAATCAGCCGCAGCGGTGTTAACCACCGTATAAAAAGGCTTGTTGAAATAGCCGAAAGATGCGCAGGCGGAAATTTAGAGGAATGGACGGCGAAAAGCTTAAATGAGTAATAAAGTAAGTAAAAATAAAGGAGCGGTTCAGCCTGCAGCAAAACCGAAAAAGAAAGCCAGTGCCCTTATTTACGGTGCTGTTGGACTTATTGTGGGTGTGTTGGTACTTTCCTTTTTCACGGGAATACTTAACACAGCGGCAGAAAAAGGTATTGTAAACGTTGTTACCGAAAGCGCTTCAATAGTTCCCTATGCCCACACGGTAAAGGAAGTGACAGGCGGTAATGAAACTGTCTATCCATTCTATGAAATTGAGGATTTACCCGAAAATATCCCCGAAATAAAATTTACAGACCCCCTTTATATCAAGTATGAGGGCAAAACCTTAAACGATTTTTCTTTCTTTATGTACAGTAAAGGTGAAAACGGAGAAATAAAATCTGTTTACGAAAACGTTTATCAGTTTACTCACCCAAAGAATTCTGAGGGCAATATAATACCCGGTGAATATATAGTAAAGTTTAAATTCAGCTGGGGTTCCAATGATAAGAATTATATTACCCAGGAGCATTTCTTCAAAATAATCTACGAATAAAATTAAGTAAAAATTAGAAAAGGAGGTAAAGCAAGTGGCATTTGTTCATCTTCACGTTCACACCGAGTATAGCCTTTTGGACGGCGCCTGCCGCATAAACGGACTTTTAAACCACGTTAAGGAAATAGGTCAGAAGGCTGTGGCAATAACCGACCACGGCGTTATGTACGGAATAATCGATTTCTATAAAGCAGCGAAAAAGATGGGCATCAAGCCTATTATCGGCTGTGAGGTTTACGTTGCCAAAAGAACAAGGCACGATAAAGTTCACGAGTTCGACAGGGAAAACCGCCACCTTGTTTTACTCTGCAAAAACCAGACAGGCTACAGAAATCTTATTACTCTTGTATCAAAAGGCTTTACAGAGGGCTTCTACAATAACCCCCGTGTGGACTTCGAGCTTCTTGAAAAGCACAGCGAAGGTCTTATTGCTCTTTCTGCCTGCCTTGCAGGTGAAATTCCCAGGGAAATAAGCCGTGATAATTATCAGGGTGCCAAGGAAGCTGCTTTAAGATATCAGCGCATTTTCGGTAAAGGTAACTTTTATTTAGAGCTTCAGGACCACGGCTTAAGCGAGCAGAAGTACGTTAACCCTCATATCATAAAGCTCTCTAAGGAGACGGGTATTCCGCTGGTTGCCACCAACGACTGCCATTATATAAAGGCAGAGGACGAGAAAATGCACCATATCCTCGTCTGTATACAGACGGGAAGAACAGTTGAGGACGAAAACACTCTGGAATTCGGCTCAAATGAATTCTACGTAAAAACCGAGGAACAGATGCGAGCACTGTTTCCCTCTGTGCAGGAGGCAATTGATAATACCGCTTTAATTGCCGAAAGGTGTAACCTTGACTTTGAGTTTGGCGTAACAAAGCTTCCCCGTTTCGATCCGCCAAACGGAATGCAAAGCCGTGAGTACTTTGTGAAAATGTGCTACAAGGGTCTTTACGAGCATTACGGCAATAACCCTTCAAATGATATTGTAAAAAGACTTAACTATGAAATTGACACCATCGAGCAGATGGGATATATAAACTATTATTTAATAGTACACGATTTTGTCCGCCATGCTAAGGAAACAGGTATACCCGTAGGACCGGGCAGAGGCTCAGGCGTAGGCAGTCTGGCTGCTTACTGCATTGGTATAACGGGCGTTGATCCCTTGAAATACGACCTTATTTTTGAAAGATTCTTAAATCCCGAAAGAGTAAGTATGCCTGACTTCGATATCGACTTCAGCGATGAAAGACGCCAGGAAATGATTGATTACGTGGTTGAAAAATACGGTGACGACCACGTGGCTCAGATTGTTACCTTCGGTACTATGGCGGCAAGGCTTGCGGTAAGGGACGTGGGCAGAGCGATGGATATCCCCTATAATATAGTGGACAGCGTTGCAAAAATGATTCCTGCCGAAATTAATATGACTCTCCCCAAAGCAATGGAGGTAAACCGTGACCTTAAGGATAGGTATGAATCAGACTCAACGGTAAAAGAGCTTATTGATATGGCTATGAAGGTGGAGGGTATGCCTCGCCATTCATCCACTCACGCAGCTGCCGTTGTTATTACGGATAAGCCTGTGGTTTCTTATGTTCCTCTTGCGAAAAATGATGAGTCCATAGTTACACAGTTTACAATGAGCACCATTGAGGAATTAGGTCTTTTGAAAATGGATTTCTTAGGCTTAAGAAACCTCTCTGTAATTGATAACTGTGTAAAGCTTATAAGAAAAAAGGAACCTGAATTCAATATAGATAAAATTGATTTTGAGGACCAAAAGGTTTTTAAGGATATGTGTGAGGGCAATACTGCAGGCGTGTTCCAGTTTGAATCCGCAGGTATGACCCGTACATTGGTAAGAACAGTTCCCAAAAGTGTGGAGGATTTAACAGCGGTTATATCTCTTTTCCGCCCCGGACCGATGCAGTTTATTGATATGTATATCGAAAACCGCAAGCATCCGGATAAAATTTCTTACCGTCACCCACGTCTTTCAAAAATCCTGGACGTTACCTACGGCTCCATAATTTATCAGGAGCAGGTTATGACCATATTCCGCGAGCTTGCAGGCTACAGCCTTGGCAGAGCGGATATAGTCCGCCGTGCTATGGCTAAAAAGAAGGCGGATGTCCTTGAAAAGGAAAGAACTATATTCATCTACGGTTTGAAAAACGAGTATGGCGAGCAAATTATTGAAGGCTGTGTAAACCGTGGCGTAAGTGCGGAAATAGCCGAAGCAATATTCAAGGAAATTGAAAACTTTGCTTCCTATGCCTTCAATAAATCCCACGCGGCAGCTTACGCCTACCTTGCATATCAGACAGCTTTCTTAAAATACTATTATCCAAGGGAGTATATGGCGTCACTCCTGTCAAGCGTGTTGGGCTCCTACGGAAAAATAGCAGAGTATACCGAGGAATGTTCCCGTCTTAACATCTCCGTTCTGCCGGCTCACGTTAACTTTAGTGACACAGGCTTTACGGTTTCCGATAAAAATATCCGTTACGGACTTTTAGCTATCAAGAATTTGGGCAGGAATGCCATAAATTCAATGATATTTGAAAGGGAACATAAGGGTAAGTTTACTTCCTTTGTGGATTTCTGTACAAGAGTTCACGGCAAGGATATGAACCGAAGGGCGGTGGAAAGCCTTATCAAATGCGGAGCTCTTGATGGCTTGGGTATGAACCGCAGGGAAATGATGATGAGCCTTAATACCGTTATGGATTCCCTTGACGATACCAAAAAGCGCAATATAGAAGGTCAGCTGGATCTTTTTGGCGGCAGTGCCGAGGAGGAAAAGATGAACCTTGTAAAAACTTCCGATTATACAGAGCTTGAAAAATTTGCTATGGAAAAGGAAGTTACAGGAATGTATTTAACAGGTCACCCAATGTCATCCTTTAAAAAGGCGTACGAAAACGGCTATGCTGCAAGAATTGACGAAATTCACCTTTCAAGCGAAGGCGAAGCTGATTTTTACAAGGATGGCCAAAGCGTTGACCTTCTGGTGCTTATCTCCGAGGTTAAAAAGAAAACCACCAAAAGCAACCAGGTAATGGCTTTCGTTACGGTGGAGGATATGTACGGTTCCCTTGAAATGCTGTGCTTTGCTTCTGTGTTTGAGCGTTTCCAAAGTCTTATAAAGGAAGGCGAAATAGTTAAAGCCTTCGGCAGAATCAGCTTTACTGAGGAAAAGGAGCCTAAGCTTATTTGCGAATATATCGGTAAGCCTCCTGCAGAAGAGGAGATAGACTCCTTCGTAAAGCCTCCCGAAAAAAACAGACTGAACCTTCCTGAGCGCAGCAAACCCTTTGATAACCATAAGGATGAAAGCGGCAAAAAGAAAAAGGAGTGTGGTCTTTTTATAAGAGTGCAAAGTGCCGATTCAGCACAGTATAAGAAGGCTATGCAGTATATTGAAATATTTGACGGCACAAGTGACGTTTATATAAGATTCAATGATACTAAAAAGCTTTTAAAGGCGCCTTCAAAATATAGAGTGGATATAAATCCTTCGCTTATAAGGGAGCTTAAAAAACTTTTAGGCAACGAAAACGTAGCTGTAAAAGAATAAATTGATAAAAAGTTAGGCATTAAGGCCAAAATAAAGGGTTTTATTCATCTTTTTATGGGAATTTTCTCAGAAAAAGAACATAATTTACAAATAAAACCTTTTTAGGCTTGATTAATTAAAAATATTTGATATAATTATAAGTGATTGCTATGAAGCATTAAGGAAAATACTTCTTCGGAGGAATTAAAATGTGTGCTAAGAAAATAGCTGTACTTACCAGCGGCGGCGATGCTCCCGGTATGAACGCAGCAGTAAGGGCAGTTGTCAGAACTGCTATAGATGAAGGCTTTGAAGTTTACGGTGTAATGCGCGGTTATAACGGCCTTCTTAAGAATGATTTCGTTCCTATGAATATCAGAAGCGTATCTGATACAATTCATAAGGGCGGTACAAGCCTTTATACAGCAAGAAGCCCCGAGTTCAACTCTCCCGAGGGTGTAGCTAAGGCTGCAAAAAATTGTATGGACAACGATATTTACGGTGTTGTAGTAATCGGCGGCGACGGTTCCTTCAGAGGTGCAAGAGACCTTAGTAACGCAGGTGTACCTTGTATCGCTATTCCCGGTACCATCGACAACGATATTACTTCTTCCGACTATACAATCGGCTTTGATACTGCAATGAACACAGTTGTAGATATGGTGGACAGACTCCGTGATACAACAGAATCTCACGACAGATGCAGCGTTGTTGAAGTTATGGGCAGACGTTGCGGTGATATTGCTCTCTACACAGGTATCGCAACAGGTGCAACAGCTATCCTTGTACCTGAAGTTCCTTATGATATTGAAAAGGACGTTATAGCAAGAATCAAGTCCTCCTCTGCAACAGGTAAAAAGCACTTTATCGTTATCGTTGCTGAAGGTGTTGGCGGTGTTGAGGAAATTTCCAAGAGAATCGAAGCTGAAACAGGCATCGAAAGCCGTCCTTCCATTTTAGGTCACGTACAGCGCGGCGGTTCACCCACACTTCGCGACCGTCTTATTGCCAGCCAGATGGGTTATAAGGCTGTTAAGCTTTTAAAGGAAGGCAAGAGCAATCGCGTTGTTGTAATGCAGAACAGCGAAATAATTGACCTCGATATCACTGAGGCATTAAACGTTAAGCGTAAGTTTGACGTTGATCTCTTCAATGCTTCCAAGGTTCTTTCTAACTGATTTAGGGCTTTTGTTAACAGGGGCGTAAAAAGTTCTTGACATTTACTCAATAAAATAATATAATATTGTTTGTTATTGAGGTAACGAATAACCCCTGCCTTTTGGCGGATGGGAGGGATATAAATGGCTGAAATCAGAATTAAGGACAACGAGTCTTTGGACAGTGCACTCAGAAGATTTAAGAAGCAGTGTGCTCGTGCAGGCGTTATCGCTGAGGTTCGTAAGAGAGAGGCATATGAAAAG
>JAGBID010000035.1 GCA_017935165.1 Clostridia bacterium | reverse complement strand
GCGCCTGATACTCTTTTTGCAGATAAGCTTACGGTAATTTGCGAAAACAACAAGGTTGAACCCATAATAGTTTTCAATAAGAGTGATTTAGCTGATGTAAGCGATCTTGATAATGCTTATAAAATGGCGGGCTATAAAACTCTCCTTGTAACCGCCACCGAAGGCAAAGGTATTGATGCCCTGTATGAGCTTACCAAAGGAAGCATTTGCGGTTTTGCAGGTTTTTCGGGCGTTGGCAAAAGCAGCATTATTTCTCAACTTACAAACCTGGCTATTGAGACCGGAAGTGTTTCGGCACGACTTGGGCGAGGTAAGCATACTACCCGCCATGTAGAGCTTTTCCCGCTTAACGAGAATACTCTTATTGCAGATACACCCGGCTTTTCCTCTCTTGATATTATGCAGACGGATATAAAAAAAGACGAGCTTCCCTATTTATTCCATGAATTTGAAGAGTATCTGGGGCTTTGCAAGTTTACTACCTGCAGCCATACCAAGGAAAAGGGGTGTGCTGTCTGCGAGGCGGTTGAAAACGGCAGAATTGCAAAAAGCCGCCATGAAAGCTATATATCTCTTTATGAGCAGCTTAAAAAACGTCCCTCTTGGGAGTAAATATGTATTTGTGCCGATCATTGATCGGTTTAAATAAAAAAAAATTAAATCGGGAGGTTCTTATAATGCAAAGAGAACACCTTGGAAGCCGTATAGGCTTCATACTCTTAAGCGCAGGCTGCGCTATAGGTATAGGTAACGTTTGGAAGTTTCCTTATATGGCAGGCCAGTACGGCGGCGGCTTCTTCGTACTTATTTACCTTGCTTTCCTTCTTATAATGGGTATTCCTGTTATGACTATGGAATTTTCTTTAGGTCGTGCATCCCAGAGAAGTATTATTTCTATGTACGACGAATTAACCCCCAAGAAAGCCTGGAAAGCACATAGCTGGGCATCCTTAGCAGGTAACTATCTGCTTATGATGTTCTACACCGCTGTTACAGGCTGGTTTGTACAGTACTTTGTAAAAACAGGTTTAGGCGCTTTTTCAGGTCTTAACCCTGAAGGCGTTTCTGAAATGTACGGCCAAATGATGGGCAACCCCGTGGAAATGATGATATACACCTTCATCGTTATTATCTTAGGCTTCTTCGTTTGCTCCTTCACCTTACAAAAGGGTCTTGAAAGAGTTACCAAAATAATGATGACCGCTCTTATCATTATTATGTTTGGTCTTGCTATTAACAGCTTCTTCCTTGACGGCGCTGCTGAAGGCCTCTCCTTCTACCTGAAGCCTGACTTCCAGAAGATGAAAGAAATAGGTATAGGCAATGTTATCGTTGGCGCTATGAACCAAGCCTTCTTCACCTTAAGCCTTGGTATCGGTTCTATGGCTATTTTCGGTAGCTACTTAAAGAAAGACAGAGCTTTAATGGGCGAATCCATTTACGTTGCTGTTTTAGATACCGTTGTTGCTCTTACCTCCGGTCTTATTATCTTCCCCGCTTGCTTTACATACGGCGTTGAAGTTAATGCAGGTCCTCCCCTTATTTTTGAAACCCTGCCAAATATTTTCAACAACCTGCCCGGCGGCAGAATCATCGGCACTTTGTTCTTCTTATTCTTAGTATTTGCAGCATTTTCCACCGTTCTTGCAGTATTCGAAAATATTATTTCATGCTGCATGGATAAGTTCGGCTGGTCCAGAAAGAAAGCATGCCTTATTAACTGCTTAGCTATGCTGGTACTTTGCCTGCCTTGTATTTTAGGCTTCAATGTTCTTTCCGGCATTGCTCCTTTAGGCGAAGGCACCGTTATTATGGATGCTGAAGACTTTATCGTTTCCAACGTACTTCTCCCCTTAGGCTCCCTCGTTATGGTTCTTTTCTGTACTTTAAGAAAAGGCGGCTGGGGCTGGCAGAAGTTTACCGAAGAAGCTAACACCGGTAAGGGCGCTAAGGTTAAGAATTGGATGCGCTTCTAT
>JAGBID010000004.1 GCA_017935165.1 Clostridia bacterium | reverse complement strand
GAATATTTTAAAGCAAGGGATAGCGATATCTCTGCTTTGTTATCCACAAAACTTTATATTTCAAACGAAACAATGTGCATAACTTCCATTTTAAGCATAATTTTAGGGCTGCCCCACTTTACCTTAGTGAGACAGCCTCTTCAGCAAGCCTTTTAAATCAATCAAAATATCCTAAGCTGTCGTAATACCTTAAAATAAGCTCTACCATTAAATCGTAGGCAAGCACACCGTTTTTATCGCCGTTTACCTTAATAAAACTGTCGTTGAAATCCTCAGCCTTTTCCATCACTTCACCCTTGAAGCTTGCCCAGTAAGCATTATGCTTATCAAGGTCACGGATGAAATCCTCGGAGCAATTCTTTGTAAACGCATCTGCCCAGAGTTCATAGTCTGCGGCAAACAGAGCGTTAGCTGAATATATATAAGCCTGAATCAAACCGGAGTAAACGTAGTCAGGCTGCTCGCTTGTTATGCAGGAAAGGTAAGAGAGGAAGTTTGCTTCATTTTCTTTAGCAAATGCCATTGTATGAGCAATTTCGTGAGCGGCAGTATGGGGGATATCGAAAACGGGTGTGTCTACGTTAACGCTTGACTCCAAAAGCCAGGGGCAATAAACTCCGGTATAACCGGTATATGACCATAAATGTGAGAGCATAACGGGCTTAACTCGCCATACAGCTGTTTTAAGGAAGGGGTATTCCTCTGCTATATTGTCATAGGCGTTATCAGCTAAAAGCAATATTTCATTTAAAGGTACAGTAAGCTCCGCACATCCATCCTCACCTTCAGGCAAAGTTTCCCTTATTTCAGAAGCTTTTTTTGCAATGTCACTTACTACCAAGTGAAGTTCCTCTTTAGTGTACCTTCTGTCCGGCAACTCCATAAGGTCGCCTAAGGAGTAACGGCTGAAATAAACACCGTCCGTCACCATAAACATTAAAAGCGCAATGCTTAAGCACCAGGCAACGAACCTTGCCGCTTTTTCGGCTGTTTTGCCTTTATTTTCGCTTTTTATAAGTCTTATGATAAAAATCACAAGTAAGGTAACAAGAGCGGGAACAGCTAAAATAACCACAAATTCAGTAAGTGAGAATGGGAAAACGGAAACTATCCATTCGATAGGGAAGGCTATAATTCTGTAAATACCCTGAGCAAAAACGTATTCTGCAACAAAGGGAAAATAAGGCATTACAAAATATAATATAAGTCCCAATAAAAGAGGGATAAGGCAGAGTATCCACTTAATATATAAAGGTTTTTCTTTTTTGTTTTCTTTCTTTTTCATCACTAAAATCCTTAATTTTATTTATGTTTTTATTTTATTTTTTTCTTGCTTCTTTGTCAATAAATGAACTGTGAATTTAAAGTAAAAAATAACTATATTTATGGTAAAGCGCCTTGGCCTGTTCATTAGCTTGTGGCGAAAAAGAAAAAATAAATTAAGAATTTTAAGTTTTCACTTGCATTTTCTTTTCTGTTGTGGTATTATAGTTACCGCGTTATTGGAGTTTAAGGCGAATAAGCCCTGACCAATAGGCCAAAGGCGTTTTCGCCATATTACTTAAAATATTTGAGGAGGTGTCACTGTGCCCAACATCAAATCCGCTAAGAAGCGTGTAAAGGTTACCGAGGTTAAGGCTAACCACAACAAGGCTTTTAATTCAGCTCTCAAAACTGAGATTAAGAAGGCTAACGCAGCTATCGAGAACAACGCAGAGAACAAGGCTGAAGCAGTTAAGGTTGCTGTTAAGAAGATCGATCAGGCTGTTGCTAAGGGTATCCTTCACAAGAATACTGCAGCTAGAAAGAAGTCTGCACTTGCTAAGAAGGCTAACGCTTAAGCGTAGTTCAACTTGAATTAAGATTAAGAAACAGGACGCTTAAGTCCTGTTTTTTATTTCCTTTTAAATTGTGTTGACATTTCCTTTAAAATTTATTATCATTATATACATAAATAAATTATTAATGGAAACACTTTTCAAGAAAGGAAGCGTTATATAAAATGAAAAATTCAACAAGCAAACTTCTTACTGTTCTCAGTATCCTTTTAGGTATTGTAGCAATTGCTACCAGCGTTATGTCCATACTTCTTTACTTCGATAAAAAGCGTGAAGAGGAAGAGCTTGAGCGCTACCTTGAAGATTCAATACAGTAAAAAATTACGGAGTCACTTCAAAAGAAGCGGCTCCGTTTTATTATTCACAGTAGTTGGGCACAAGGTCCTTGGCTCTTAAAATGTATGTGTTGTAGTCAGCAGGGTTTTCTTCGTCAATTTCAAAAATTCTGCATCCGCGTACCTCAGGGTCATTATATTCATCATAGCATAAAGCTGCATTATAACCCATTTCAATGCCGCAATATTTACCTGAAAAATCGTTAACGTGGTCGTGACCTACGTAAATACCCTTTACGTCGTTTCGCATTAGGCAGGCTGCAAAAAGACCGTGGTCAATTTCACAGCACATAACAGTCTCCCTTAAACCGCCCTTTACATTACATTTGCTTGGATTTCTTGTAATAAGTAAAAATTCGGGCAGGGGAATGTGAAAGAACATTATGGATGGTACTTTTTTACCGACGTGACTTTCAAGCTCCTTTGAGCTTATAAAGTACCACATAGCCTGGTCGAAGTTGGGGTTATCGTAGCCTTCACCGCCGTGTAAGGGGTTCTTTGTTATAACGTCTCTGCCTTCATAGCTGTGCTCGTAATCCGTAATGTCCAAAGTACAGCCTGAGTCAAGTCCCCATACATTAAATATAATACTGTTGCTGTTTGAAGCTTTTATGGGCAGCATAAAGTTACTTGTGCCGTGAATATCCTCAGGTCCCTGTTTTGAAATACAGTTCTTATAGCTTTCAAAGATAGGCTGCAGAAGCTTGTTTTCAAATGCACCCTCACGCTCGTGGTTACCGTATACGTTTGCCCATGGAATATTGTTGTTTTCAAGAATCTCCAAAAAATTATCTAAAAATTCTCTTACGTCAGCTTCTGTTCTTAAGTTTGCCCTTAAGTCAAACATATCGCCGCTGAATAAAACAAGGTCAGGCTTAATATGTTCAACCATGGCGTCAAAGTCTCTTTTAAGCTTAGGGTTTAAGATTTTCTTTCCGTGTATATCAGAAAAGAGAGCGATTTTGAATTTTCCGTCCCTGAATCTCAGCTCTTTTTTTAGCTTTAAATTATTTTCAAGATACATTTTATTTTCCTGCTTTATGATTTTCTGTTACTTTATAAATAAAGTCAAAATAATTTTTACCGTCGGAATAATCCTCGCTTAAATATTTGCGGGTCATTCTCTCCGGGTGGAACTGTGTTGCGTAAATGTTTTTCTCAGGATTTTCAATAGCCTCAATAATACCCTCGTCGCTTATGGCGGAAATTTTAAATCCGGGTGCCAATTTCTTAACAGCCTGATGGTGTGAGGAATTACTTCTCATTCCGTCGGGGTAAGCTTTATCTATAAAGGAATTTTTAATAACGTTAATATTGTGGGAGCCGCTCTTGTGATTGTCACCGATATGCTGGTGAAGTGAACCGCCGAAATAAACGTTAATAAGCTGAATACCGCGGCATATACCGAAAATAGGCT
>JAGBID010000034.1 GCA_017935165.1 Clostridia bacterium | reverse complement strand
TAGTTATCGGGAATTTCATCAAGCATAGCTTTTTTTCTCTGTCTGTATTCCTCCACGGCGTATACAGCTTTTGAGCTTGCATTTGGGTGGGTTTCCTCGTACCAATCTGCAGAGTGGCCTAAAAATTTATCTTCAAGACTCTCAAGGTCGCTTTTGAGCTCCGTTTTTCTCTTGTTTTCAATAGCTACGTACTCTGTGTACTGGCGCTCACTACCCTCGAAATAATCTTCCTTCCAGGTGTGATACAGGCACTCGTATTTATATTCGGGACTGAAATTCTTAATACCGAGGCCGAAAAGAGGATAAAGATTATATTTATTTATAATTTGCTCCGAAGCTGCTGCTGTAAGCGGTCTTACTTCCAGAATCTGCTTAAATACAAGTCTTCGCTGAGTTTTAACAGTATCTTCACTTGTTCTTATGCTTTCGTAGTCTTGCTGCCACTTACCGACGCTTATGCTTTTGCCGGCTGCTATGAATTTTTCCCTTTCTTTTTCAGGCAGAGTATAGGAGTATGAATACCAGAAATCCGTGACTTCACAAGCTTTAGCGCTTGCGCTTAAATAGATTTTTTCTGCTTCGTCAAGTCCTTTTTCAGCCTGATGTAAATATTTTTTGCCTTCTTTAGAGCGCTTTAAGCTTTTCCTTTTCTTTGCAAAGTATTCTATTATCCTTGCTAAAACGGTTATCAGGGTGCCGCCTATTAAGGAAAGGTAATAGACGTTTACGGGGCTGCCGAATAATTCCAGCTCAAACACGAAATACGCAAATAAGCATATTACGGTGAAAATGAACTGCGCTACGGGGAAAAGACCTAAAAAGGTTGAGAGGAAAAGAAGAACACCCTGCACCACAAAGGGAGCCAGCATCTGCGGATAATTAGGCTCCGTTAATACTTTTATTACCTCCAGGGGTTTGCCTTCATCCGTCAGGCAGAATAAATGGAAGGTGTAAAGTGAAGCTATAACGATAATTGCCCATACGAACAGATTAAGCTGTGTATAGTGGCGGTCCTCGAAGAAAGCCTCGGACCCCATATAGCTGTTGTGAAGCGAAAGGTCCTTGAGATTTTTCTTTATGTCTTTTATCTTCTCTTTTAAAAGATTTGACTTGCTTTCATCTTCCTTTGTAATAATAAGTCTGTTTTCTTTAAGATTTTTGTTAAAATCCTCTTTAGCGGATTGAATACTCATAATATACCTCCGAAATTATCTGAAAAATCAGAGATATCAATGGTGCTGACTATAGAGGAGGACTTGGAATCCTCGGAATCAAAACCGAATTTAATGCCCTTGTCAAGGTCGAAATCTGTTCCGAAGGAGAAAATAAAGCTCAACGCCCAAATTATGGCGGCAATACCGAGTATGTCGTGAAGGTTAAAAACAAGCGGTAAATAGCGCTTTTTTACTTTTAATTTATATTTTGATTTAGCCAATATTCTCGCTCCTTTTAATTCTGTCCGTAGTAGGCGTTTTTGCCGTGCTTTCTTAAGTAGTGCTTATCAAGAAGAGCTTGTTGCATTTCCTTGATATCGGGGTTTAACATCTCTGTGTTAAATGCCATATAGGAAAGCTCCTCTAAAACTACAGCGTTATGTACGGCTTCCATTGGGTCTTTGCCCCAAGAAAAAGGTCCGTGGCTGTGCACCAGGCAGGAAGGAATACTCATAGGGTCAATGTTTTTAAAGGTCTCGATAATTACTGTGCCCGTTTCCTTTTCGTATTCGCCCTTTATTTCCTCTTCGGTCATAAGCCTTGTGCAGGGAATCTCACCGTAGAAGTAGTCGCCGTGAGTTGTACCGTAGGGTAAAATCCCTCTGCCTGCCTGAGCGAAGGAGGTAGCCATTCTTGAGTGGGTGTGAACAATTCCGCCTATTTCGGGAAAAGCCTTATATAATTCAAGGTGAGTGGGAGTATCTGAGGAGGGTTTATACTTTCCCTCCACTATATTTCCCTCTAAGTCAACCACAACCATATCACCGGGCTGCATATTATCGTACTCAACGCCGCTGGGCTTGATAACTACAAGACCTTTTTCACGGTCAATTCCCGATACGTTGCCCCAAGTGAAGGTGACTAAGCCGTATTTGGGCAAGAGGAGGTTTGCTTTACATACGATTTCTTTTAATTTTTCAAGCATATAAATGCTCCTTAACTTTATTATTTAAGCTTCCATGCAAGGTCGTTGAGGAAAAGCTCTTTTTCAAGGCTTTCAACCGTTGTGTCCTTTGTAATATGGATAAATTCAATGTCCAGCATCTTTGCAAAATCTCTCATCTGCTCAGCAGTAACGTCATAGGAAAGCACGGTGTGGTGAGCACCGCCTGCAGTTATCCAGCATTCAACACCGTCTAAAAGGTTGGGCATAGCGCGCCACATAACCTTAGCAACGGGGAGGTTGGGCATTTCCATAATAGGCTTAACGCAAACAATATCCTGACAGATAAGTCTCATTCTGCCGCCCATATCAACAAGGGAAACCACTATAGCATCGCCCTCTTTGACGTCAAACACAAGTCTTGCAGGGTCCTTTTCATTCATTCCGATTCCTAAGTGGTGGGTCTCGATTCTGGGCTTTGTACCTGCAAGGCTGGGGCAAACCTCCAGCATATGAGCGCCAAGGCTATATTCCTGACCTTCGGCTAAATGGTAGGTGTAATCCTCCATAAAGGCGGAGGCGCCGTTGCCTTTTTCACCCATAGCCTTCATAATAGCTGTCATAGCGGCAACCTTCCAGTCACCTTCACCGCCGTAGCCGTAGCCAAGGCTCATAAGGTGCTGTGAAGCAAGACCCGGAAGCTGCTCCATTCCGTATAAATCCTGGAAAGTGTTGGAGAAAGCTAAAGCGCCTTCCTTATCCATCATATTTTTAATGGCAATTTCCTCTCTTGCCTGATATTTAATAGCCTCGATATTGTCGGTATTAATATCGTAATTTTCTTTGTAGGTATTAAAAAGTGTGTCTATTTCATTTTCCGTAACAGCACTCATCTCTTTTACAAGGTCGCCTACAGCCCAGGTGTTTACCTGCCAGCCCAGCTTCTGCTGTGTTTCTACCTTGTCGCCTTCGGTAACGGCAACCTCACGCATATTATCGCCGAAGCGCACAACCTTCATATTTTTAGATACACTTACACCCACGCAGGCTTTCATCCAATCGCCAAGGCGCTTGTGAACTTTTTCGTCCATCCAATGGCCTGCAATAACCTTTCTGGGCATTCTCAGGCGTGCAGCAATAAAACCGTGTTCTCTGTCGCCGTGGGCAGCCTGATTCAAATTCATAAAGTCCATATCGATTTCGTCGCCGGGAATTTCAAGGTTATACTGTGTAGCAAGGTGGCAGTAAGGCTTCTGAAGTGAGCTTAAGCCGTTTATCCACATTTTGGAAGGAGAGAAGGTG
>JAGBID010000260.1 GCA_017935165.1 Clostridia bacterium | reverse complement strand
GTGATGCACGCCTTCGGCGCGTGTACAGAACGCATCGCATCACCTATCACAGCGTAGCTGCATCACTTATCACTTATATACACAAGTAAAAACGTAATAAACGAGGTATGTTATGTCAGAATCTAAGCTTAAAAGTCTTTCTATGGAATTCTCTGTTGATATTATAGAATTGGTAAAGAATCTGAAAGCTGCCAAGGAATCTATTATTTCCAATCAAATTGGCAGAAGCGGCACAAGCATCGGTGCAAACATTTACGAAGCACAGTATGCACAAGGCAAAAAAGACTTTATATCCAAGCTTGAAATTGCCTTAAAGGAAGCAAGTGAAACAGGTTATTGGCTCGAGCTTTTGTACAGAACAAAATATATTGACGAGCAAACATTTAAAGCCCTTTCATCCAAATGCACCTCATTAAGAGCAATGTTAGTTTCATCATGCAGAACCGCAAAAGAAAATAAAGAATAGAAAAACCTTTGTCTTAACGGACAAAGGTTTTTCTTTTCAACTAAATCCGTCCTTTGTGCGGACTAAATCCATCTTCCATGGATGAAATCACTTCGTGATGAAATCCAACTTGGTTGGAATAAGGACGGATTTAATATCATCTGATGCCAAAGGCTGAAGATTTCATCCAAGATCGCTTGGATTTCATCCTGCCAAACAGGATTTCATTAAAACATATAGTATTTTTTCACAAAATTATCACGCAGTTTTTCATTTTAAAGTGAATCTAAATAATTGACATTATAATTTATAAGTGATAAAATAACATATAGAATTTGGTAATCACGAAAGGAGCAGAAATGATTAAAAAGTTTAAACTTCTTGCAAAAAGCATCCGAGAGTATAAACGAAGCTCTATACTTTCTCCGCTTTTTGTATCTCTTGAGGTTGTAATGGAATGTCTTATTCCGTTTATAGCTTCAGACCTGATCCTCGTTATTCAAGAGGATTTTGAGCATATCAAGCTTAAATTCCTGTTGCTCGATAACGCCACCTCGTCTGCGGCTCTGTTTGGCGGTATACTCATTATAATGGCATTGCTTTCCCTGACCTTTGGCGCCTTGGCAGGCAGACATTGTGCGGTGGCATCCTGCGGATTTGCAAAAAATCTCCGCTACGACCTTTATACAAGATCACAGGATTTCTCGTTTGAGAATATTGATAAGTTCTCCACATCAAGTATGATAACGAGAATGACCACGGACGTTACAAACGTACAGCACGCCTTTATGATGATCATAAGAACGGCTATCCGTTCTCCCTTTATGTTTATATTCTCCATCATCATGGCATTTACCCTCGGTGGAGAGATGGCGCTTATATTCGTATTTGTAATTCCCGTTTTGTTTATCGGTCTTTTCTCCATAATACGCCTTGCAATGCCTATATTCAAGCGCGTGTTCAAAAAATACGATAAGCTTAACAACTCCGTACAGGAAAACGTAAAGGGTATGCGAGTTGTAAAATCCTTCGTTCGTGAGGATTACGAGAAGAAAAAGTTCGGCGCTGCATCGGAAGAGGTTAAAAACGACTTTATAAAAGCGGACAAGATACTCGCCTTCAACAGCCCCGTTATGCAGCTTTGTATGTATTCCGTAATGCTCTTTATCTGCTTCTTCGGTTCAAGACTTATAATTTCATCAAACGGCGCAAGCTTTGACGTTGGTAAATTCTCCGCCCTTCTTACATACGGTATGCAGATTCTTTCCAGCCTTATGATGCTTTCCATGATATTCGTTATGCTTACTATGGCGGGTGAAAGCGCAAACCGTATCTGCGAGGTATTGGAGGAGGAATCCACCATAGTAAATCCCGAAGATCCCGTCCTTGAGGTAAAGAACGGTGATATCGAGTTTTGTAACGTAAACTTCAAATATGCAAAAAGAGCTGAAAAATTTGCCCTTTCTGACATCAATTTAAAGATATCCTCGGGATAGACCGTGGGTATTATCGGCGGTACGGGCAGCTCAAAGTCATCCCTTATTCAGCTTATCCCCCGTCTTTACGACGT
>JAGBID010000259.1 GCA_017935165.1 Clostridia bacterium | reverse complement strand
TGTTAGCGGCAAAAGGTGAACAACTTTTTTCACTATTAAAAGAAGGCACAAAAGATTGCTAAAATAATTTTTATATGATAAAATTATATTATTCTAAAGAAGGATATGTTTATATGAGCAAACACGCAGAAGTTAAAAAAAGCAAACTTCCTTATATCTTAACGGCAGTTATTTTGTTTATTGTGCTGGTCATTTCAATTTTTCTGATTTATAAAAGCTCAATTCCCACAATCGGTGACATTTATAAGGAAACGGAAATTCTTATTGCCAACAAGGAATATGATTTGGCAGAAGATAATTTTGAGCTTTTAGAGGAGCACGAAAACCTCAGTAAGCTTAAAGAAATGCTTTACCTTTCAAAATACGAGGATGCAGTTGAAGCTGAAGATTACGAAGAAGCAGAAAAGCTTTTAGAAAACCTTGCTTCCTATGAAAAATATGATAAGCTAAAAAACGAATTAACTTTTCTTAAAGGTAAAAAAGCTTACGAGCTTGAAGATTACATAGTAGCACAAGAGCTTTTATTGAAAGTTACAAATAATAAAGACGCTGAAAATATGCTTAACGAAATAACTTTTATGAAAGCTATGGAAGCTAAAAGCAAAGGTGATTATAAAAAAGCCCTTGAACTTTTAAAGGAAATCCCCTCTCACCTTGAAACAGAGAGTGAAAAAACAGATATTATGTTTAAAATCGCTCTTGAAGAAATTGAGCTCGGTGATTATAAAGAGGCTTATTACACCTTGATGAACATACCTGAACACCCAAGCAGTGAATCACTTATTGAAATCATTATGCTTGAATCTAAAATTTTTGAATTCATCGGTCTTTTTGAAGCTTCAGTACCTGATTCGGATAAGCTTGATATCGATAATTTGAGCTTTTTGAAATTAAGTGAAGAAAAAGAAGCTTTGCTTATTGAGGGTGATTACTCAGGCGAAATTTGTTATGCTTTATTTACTGATTTTAACGATATTCTCTGTGACCGTTATTTCATAAAAGAAAGCACTCTTGAAAACCCCGATACAAGCAACAACCGTGTTCTCGCTGCTGTGTTCAAAGCTTATATGAAAAAAGAAACGGTAACAAAGCTTTATGATAAGGAAAGGGTAAACAAACTTTTGGGAATCGGTACCGAAATTATTTACATAGAAAACCAATGGTAAAAAGAAATCGCTGAGCATAAAACTCAGCGATTTTTATTAAGATTATTTCTTGCCGAAAAGGCCGCCGAACATATTGCCTATGTTGTCAAGATTGATTTTAGCCTTAACTGCATCCACAATACCTTCAAGCTGCTCGTTAGGAAGGTCAATACCGATTAAATCCTCGATAACCTTTATAGGGTCCTTCTGGAACTTTTCACCAAGCTTTTTATCGCTCTTAATTTTCTCAACGATCTCTTCGATTTTTGCCTTGATATCCATTGCCTACACCTCTAAGTAAAATTAATTACTCAATTTCAGCAATAGCTGCGTTCTTCTTTACGCTCTCGATACCGTTTACACAGCCTGCCTTGGATGTATAACCCTCAGAAACAGCTATAATCTGGCCATTCTTAGCCTTTAAACGGAAACGGAACTCGCCTCCCTTGTCCTCGTAAAGCTCGAACTTGGGATGTGTAACCTTCTCAGCATTCTCGTCTGTGAGGTCCTCAACACCTGCAACAGGAGCATTGTTCTTAACGCTCTCAATACCGTTCTTGCAAGCTGCTTCAGACTCGTAAACTTCACTTGTAGCGATAACTTCGCCGTTACCTGCCTTAAGGTCGAACTTGATACCGGATGCTACTTCTTTAATAACAAACTTTGCCATAATTATATTCCTCTCTTTTCGTTTAATACGAATTTACTTATATAAAGTTTATCACGGCTTTTATAAAATGTCAAATATAAGTATAATATTTCTTTTTACCGCTGCCAATAACTTGTGTTATTTTAATTTTAATGCTATAATACATAGGAATTTTTATTGCGAGGGTTTATTATGAATATAAAAATTAAAAGAATTTTGATGTCCGTTGGCGGTGTTATTATATGTGCAACAAGTGTTGCCATGAGTAAAATTGCCGCCTTGGGTGTTGACCCTTTCCAAAGTATGCTGGCAGGACTTGATGCTTTAATACCTATCTCTTTCGGTAACTTAAGCCTTATTTTAAACCTGCTCCTTTTAAGCTTCAGCCTTATTGTGGACAGAACAAAAATTGGTATAGCTACCTTTATTAACCTTCTTTTCTACGGTTACATAGTTGAGTTTGTTATGTGGGGACTAAGCTTTGTTCTGATAGACCCTAATATAATAGTAAGGAGCATTTTACTTGTAGCCGCACTTATTATTATGTGCTTCGGCTCAGCTTTATATATGACGGCTGACCTGGGTGTTTCTACCTACGATGCTGTTGCTATTGCCCTTGCTTATAAATGGAAAATAGGCAAATTTCAGTTCTGCAGAATCGGCACCGACCTTGTATGTGTAATTTTAGGCATTGTATTCTTCCTTATTTCAGGCGGAAGCTTTATGCTTATTCCTACAATTGTAGGCGTTGGCACTATTATAACCGCCTTCTTTATGGGACCGTTAATTGAATTTTTCAACGTTAAGGTTGCAAGACCTATGCTGAAAAAATAATAATTCCGATAAAAAACACCGTAAGCTAAAACTTACGGTGTTCTCTATTAATAGAAGGTTGCTACAGGCTCTTCAGGTTCTGTTGTTTTTGTAATACTTACCGCATTTAAAACAGGACCGACAGACTCATAAGCCTTATGGCGAGCAAGCTTGATTTTAGCTTCAACCATTACCCATTGGCCGTTTGCAAATTCATTGCTTC
>JAGBID010000033.1 GCA_017935165.1 Clostridia bacterium | reverse complement strand
TATAGCCGCTATGAACGAGGTTATCCCCGAAAACGGAGAAGATATTATATAATGAATACACTTAAAGAGCTTTATCTTTACGCTAAAAAAGAGCTTAAAGAAAAAGAGCAGGGTGAAGCGCTTATGCTGACCGAGGCTTTTTTAAAGGCAGGCAGACGCGAAATATCCCTTTACGGCGAAAAAATTGTCCCCAAAAATGAAAAAGAGGAATTTTTAAATGCAGTAAAAATGCGAAAGGAAAACATCCCTCTCCAGTATATTACGGGCTACCAATATTTCGGCGATATGAAGCTTAAGGTGGGCGAAGGTGTGCTTATTCCAAGGGAGGATACTTTACCCCTTTGCGAAGTGGCTGCTGAATTTACAGGCGACAAAGCTTATAAAGGCATCGACCTCTGCTCAGGCAGCGGCGCCATAGCTTTGTATATTGCAAATGAATGTAAAAATGCCGAAGTTTATGCTATGGAGCTTTACGAAGGCGCAAAAAAATATCTCCGTGAAAATATAAAAACTTACGGAGAGGGCAGAGTAAAGCTTATAGAAGGTGACGTTTTAAAAGAACCGCCTGAAAATATTCCGCAGTTGCAGTTTATAGTCTCCAACCCTCCCTATATTTTAAGCCGAGATATGGCTACACTTCAGGAGGAAGTAAAAAAAGAGCCAGTAACAGCTCTTGACGGCGGCGAGGATGGTCTTATATTCTACAGGCACATAATAAAAGCCTGGTCACAGAAGCTTGAAAAAGGCGGTCTTATGGCATTTGAAGCCGACCCCGAGGAGATGGAGGATATTAAAAATCTCCTTGTAAAGGGCGGGTATGAAAATATCGGAATTATAAAGGATTTAGGCGACCTTCAAAGAGTTATTTACGGCTATAAAAAATAAAAATATTTTAAAAAATTTTTTAAACCATGTAACATTTTTGCTTTCTTATCCGTATTATCATCGGAAAAGAAAAACATAAAATATATTTAATTTAAATTAAAACCGAAAGGAAATCCAAAAATGAAAAAGTTAGTATCTCTTTTACTTGCAGTTTTACTCGTAATCTCCGTTGCTGCTTGCGGTAACACAGGCTCCTCCAAGAAGATCGAAGGCGAACTTACTGACGTTATGCAGCAGATTCTTGACACAGTTGACGTTGATGATGAAGTTAAGCAGTACGTTCTCGGCGGTTTAATGCAGATTCCCGTTGACAAGGAAGGCGAAGCTTACTACCTTGGTAAGGAAGGCTTCAACTACAAGGAAGCTTTAGCAGCTGAACCCATGATGACTTCACAGGCATTCTCCTTAGTTCTTATCAGAACAGAAAATGCTGAGGAAGCAGCTAAGATCTCCGAGGAAATCGTAAAGGTTGTAGACCCCAGAAAGTGGCTCTGTGTTGGCGTTGAGGAAGATGAAATCAAGTCCGCATACGTTAACGACCTCGTAATCCTCATTATGGCTCCCAATGCTGAAAAGTACGTAGAGGCTTTCAACGCTCTTGCTAAGTAATTTAAAAGAGTAAAAAATTCCCACAGAGAGAAATCTGTGGGAATTTTTATTTTACATCAGCATAATTAATGCTTTTCGTTTCGGAAATAGTGTGAGAAAAGTAATTACCGCCTTCATAATAATAGTATTCTAAAGGACCTTCATAGTATATATTAAATTTTTCAGGTATATCTTTATAAGGAGAAGGGTTTGCTGCACTTGACTCACAGAGCGTAAACTCATTGTTTTCGTATTTATATATCTTGTAGCCTGCAGTGTTTTTAAAGTTTATAACCACGCCTTCCGGCTCGCTTGTTTTCATATCAAGGATAATTCGTTTTTCAGCATCTGAATATAATGAACCAAAATATTCGTCTGTAATGAGTTTAAATTCTTCTATCTTCTCAGGGTTTACTTTTGGAATTTCCACTTCGATTTTATTGTTTTCTTTGCAGGATGAAAGACTTAAAGATATAAGTAAAACTGATAAAATGCAGAGTAATCGGGTTAGATGCCTATTAGTAAAAGTTTCGAAACGCATATTTTTCATAATGCTTTTCTCAGCCTCCCGATATTGCGCTGCGGTCTGACATCAGTCCGTCACCGCCGGAATATGCGCCCTCGTAAAAGTCAATGGCGCTTGCTATAAACTCAGTAAATTCATATTCCGTTCCGTAGGCTCTGTAGCTTCCGTCGGAAATAAGCTTTAGGGTTAGCTTTTCTCCGCTGTCAAAAACGGCAAAAATATTATTATGGAAAATTACAATACCCTTTGAATTTATAATATCCTTTTCATCTATGACGTTTTCGTAGTTATATAAATTTTTTCTGAAAAGGAATTCATCCGTCAGTATATCATCATAAAGGTGCAGCCCTTTTTCATCTGCCGTACCTGCATTTTCAAAGTTTATGTTTCCTTTTTCGTCAAAGTACATCCTCTTGACTTCGTATGCGCTGTTTATACTGTTGAATTCCGGTGCCTTAACGTCCTCGGCTTTTAATTTTTGCTTACAGCCTGTAAGGCACAATAATAACAATAAACCAAATAATAATAGCTTTTTCATATTCATTCACACTTGCTTTTGATGTATCAGATAAAAACATATCGGAAATAAAAACGACCCTTGATTGTAAGTTATCCAGCAATCACAATCAAGGGTCATTTCTGTTCGATCTTAGTATCTAACATCAATTGTTTACCTTCTCTTTCTTTAAACTGAAATGATGCCCATATTAAATTTTAATTCGTTCTCCTTATTATTTCATACTACCGTCGATTTACTATCCTTATTATTTTTTAAAATTCAGTTTTCTTTAAGCTTAGTCTTAAAGTACTTTTTAAATTTCTCTTC
>JAGBID010000003.1 GCA_017935165.1 Clostridia bacterium | reverse complement strand
GAGGAAGGCATCGTAGCAGGCGGCGGTACAGCACTTATTGATGCTATCCCTGCTGTTAAGGCTTACGTAAACACACTTGAAGGTGACGAGAAAACAGGTGCTGCCATCGTTCTTAAGGCACTGGAGGAGCCCGTTCGTCAGATTGCAACAAACGCAGGTATCGAAGGCTCTATCATTGTTGATAAGCTTAAGTCCAAAAACGAGGTTGGCTACGGCTACAACGCTCTTACAGACGAGTTCGGCGATATGATAAAAGCAGGTATCGTTGACCCCACAAAGGTTACACGCAGTGCACTTCAGAATGCAGCTTCCGTTGCTTCCGTTGTTCTTACAACAGAAAGCTTAGTAGCTGACATCAAGGAACCCACACCTGCAGCAGCTCCCGCAGGCGGCGATATGGGCGGTATGTACTAATTAAATAAACAGTTAAAAGGGTTGGCTTTAGTTTTTAGCCGACCCTTTTTTATTTTTAATTGAAAAATAAATTTTGCTGTGCTATTATAAGGGTACAGTAATGTTGATCGGCTGTTAAAATTTCAAAAAAGGAAGTGCTATGTATGATTTGGGAAAGAGACAGATATATAGCTCATTGCCAACATCAGTTTACAGGCAGGGAGATGTTCTGCCAGTTGTTCGGACCTTTGCATGTATGCAAACAGGAGTGGGCAGAGCAGGGTGCTACTGAAAAGGAAATTGCTTTAACCGCTTTTGATTTTGACTATGTGCCTAAATTTATTGTATCCGGTCATACAGGTCCTGCCAGCGGACTTCAAAACGTTATTCTTGAGGATACAGAGGAATATACTATTTCAATTGACCACTTGGGCAGAAAGAACAGACTTTGTAAAAAAACTGCAACAATACCCCTGCCAATGGAATTCCCCGTAAAAACTATGGATGATTGGCTGAAAATTAAGCATTGGTATGAATTTTCTGAGGATAGAATTGATTATGAAAAATTAGAGCAGCAGAAAAAGCTGTATGAAAAAGGATATTTGAGCCTTTTTGGTGTTCCCGGCGGATTTGACGAATGCCGCGAACTAATGGGCGAGGAAAATTTATGTATAGCCTATTATGAAGAGCCTGAGCTTATTCATGATATTCTTAATACTATTGCCGATACTGCTTTGAAAGTAATTGAAAGAACGGGAAAAATCGTTCCCATAAATAATCTTATCATACACGAGGATATGGCAGGTAAATCAGGTCCTCTTGTCGGTCCTTCTCAGGTAAAGGAATTTATTGCGCCTTATTACCAAAAGGTCTGGGATGCTGCTAAAGCCCACGGCGCTGTGCTCTTTTCTCAGGATTCCGACGGTGATATGTCCCCGGTTATTGATGAATTTATGAACTGCGGCGTTCAGTGCTTTATGCCCTATGAACCTATAGGTAATATGGATATGGTAAAGCTTCGTGAAAAATACGGCAACAAGCTGTATTTTAAGGGCGGTATAGATAAGCACGCCCTCAGAAAAGGCAAAGAAGCAATAAGAAAAGAGCTTGAATATAAAATGTCTGCACCTATGCTTGGCGGCGGTACTGTATTTGCTCTTGACCATTTAGTACCCAATGGCGTTAAAATTGAAGATTTCCGTTACTACGTAAATCTCAGCCGAGAAATATTGGGACTTGGACCCATAAAAGGCGAAGGATTTGAACGAATGGCTTTCTGATTAACAAAAACCTTAAAGGAGGTAACCTATGCGTCACGCTTTTCAGTCAGTAAAATAATGTGCCGTGAGATATAGGTTAGAAAAAATGCTGAAGATATATGATATTTCCGTAGACAACCTTATATCGCCGTCCTTTGTGCGATGTAAAGACCTTCGTTTTGGATGGAAGCTTAGCTCTGACCGTGCAGGAGTTAAGCAAGCTTCTTATCGACTTATAATAGAGGATAGCTCCTCAGTTGTTTTCGATAGTGACACAGTTGTAACAGATAAAAGCATAGATATTTACCACAAGGAACTTTGCCTTTCCCCGCGTTCTGACTATCTGCTTACTCTTACTGTATTCGATACCCTTCACGAAACTGCAACGGAGTGTATCCGTTTTTCAAGTGCGCTTTGCGACGAGGATTGGCAAGGGGCACTATGGATCAAGCCTGCTGATACTATCTGCGAATGGTCGCCTTTTTTACGTACAAGTTTTTGTGCAAAGCAAATCAAGCGTGCCGTTATGTATGCCTGCGGACTGGGTTATGCTGAATACTATATAAACGGCCAACGAGCAGATGATTTTTTCATTGACCCGCCTTTTTCCAACTATAAGCAAGAGGTTTATTACCGTAGAATTGACGTTACAAGCCTGATTCAAGACGGTGAAAACGCACTTGTTGCCTGGCTGGGCAATGGCTTTTGGGGACAGAACCGCGCGCTTCCCGAGTCTGAAAGCAGCAGCTCTTTCTACGGTGACCCCTGTCTCAAACTGAAACTGTTCCTGGAATTTTCAGATGGCAGCACAAAAGAAATTGCAACAAATACAAGGGATTGGAAATATAAGTACAGCCCAATTACAAGCAATAACGTATATGCGGGCGAGGTATATGACGGACGTATAGAAACAGCCGATTTTTCCCTTCCCGGAATTACCGTGAACGGCTGGGGAGATGTGACAGAGGACAAGACCGAAAAGGGAAGAATGTTACCCTGCCTGATCCCACCGGTTCGCGTATTGCGTGAATTGCCCGCAATATCCGTTGTGCCTTGCAGCGGTAATGATGACAGTGCATGGATTTTTGATATAGGTGAGAATATTGCAGGTGTACCTGAATTCCATCTGCCTCCGTCTCCAAGGGGTGCCCTTTATACCTTCCGCTATGCTGAGGTTCTCAACGAGGGCGGTGCACTTGATTACCGTTCTACCGGCGGTTTTGCAACACAGTGTATTCAACAGGATATTTATATTTGCCGCGGTGATCCGAAGGGTGAAGTATATCGTCCGCGCTTTACGTACCACGGCTTCCGTTATGTGGAAATGACGGGTTTTTATGACATTTCAAACGGATACGGTACACAGCCGAAAGTTGAAATGTGCAAAGCCCTTCAGTTAACTACCGATTTTGCAAAGAGTGCCTCCTTTTCCTGCTCTGATACTTACCTGAACCGTTTGTACAGCGTTATGGATAATACCTATCGCTCCAATTTCCACGGATTTCCCGAGGATTGTCCCGTACGCGAGCGATGCGGTTGGCTTGGTGATGCTCAGCTTATGGTGAATTGGGGTCTGCTTTCTTACGATTCTCTTGTTGGCTATGAAAAATATCTGCAGGATATTCGTTCCTCGGTTGAAAAGCTGGGATATTTTCCAAATATTGCTCCGGGAAACCGCATTTGTGGCAAGGCTGCACCGCTTTGGGGCTGTGCACAGATAGTTATCCCGTATTATATGTATAAATATTGCGGTGATACCCGAACAGTAAGAAATAACTTTGACTTAATGCGCCGTTGGTATGAGGAAGAACGCGCAAGTGCAAAGGATTATATTAGCTTTAACAGAGACGACAGACCGACTTTCGGAGATTGGTGTCCTCCCTGCGGTAATGAGTCACAGCGCCGTATGCCGACTGTACATTCCTCGACAATGATTTTTTATGAGTTGAGTTTGATGATGGCTCAGCTTAGTGATAAGTTGGGAATAGAGGATCCCTGCTATTATTTGGATTTAGCTCAAAAAACAAAGGCGGCGTTTATCGAAAAATTTTATGACCGACAAATCCATTCCTACGGTTATTGGGGTTCGGACGGTGTAGCACTAAAGCTTGGACTATATCCCGAAGGGGAGAAGGATTTTCTGCTTGCTGCATTGGTGGAACATATTAAAAAAGATGAATATGATATGCCCACAGGTATCTATGCCAACAAATATTTGTTCCCCGTACTTTTGGAAAACGGATGCGGAGATATTGCTTATAAATTATTGTTTAACAAGGACAAAGATAGTTTTGCCACTTTACTTGATGAAGGCGGAACCTCTCTTTACGAGGGCTTGAAAATGCGCATCACAATGCCCTTTGAAAAAGAGCATGTAAGTTCCTATAATCATCCTATGCACGGTGCTTTCCTGTATATGTGTTACACGCATTTAGCGGGAATTGTGCCCACCAAGCCGGGATTTGCGGAGTTTGAACTAAGCCCAACCCACATCAGCAGCATAAGTAAGCTTTCAGCGTCGCTTAACACAGTAATGGGTAATATTGCCCTTACTTTTGAAAGCACAGAGCGAGGTTGGCGATACCATTTATCAATCCCCGCCAATACCCTATGCCGTCTCCGTTTGGATTTTGCCGATGCACTTTTTGTCAATGATGCGCCCTGCTCCAATCTTTCAGTTCTTCCATCCGGAGAATATGATATTGAAGCAATTTCTTGTCCGCAAATGAAATGATGAAGTCAAGGCAAGTTGTAATTATATACCCCGCTGTTATCGGTATTGAAGTCAGCTAAGCTCCAATATATTGAACACGCGGTATTTTGGTTACCCTGAAGGGTAGAAAATGTTATATATAGTTTCCCTGCTTGCCGCGGTATAAGACAAAAAAGGCTGTGTAGTTTTTTCTACACAGCTTTCCTGATTTTTTAGAATATGACTGTTAATCTTCAGCTTATTTTATATCTTCTATTAAATTTATAAGGGAGGCTTCGAAATTCTTGTCGTCCTCCTCGGTTCTTTTTTTAGGACCCTTTAAATGGGTCTTTTTGCCTGAATTTCGTATTTTCTTGCCTATGTGCCTGTCGTAAAGTAAGCCGTCAATATTGCCGTCAGAGTAGATTTTACCGCTCTGATGAATGGGGTAAGCTCCTTTACCTAAAGCCAAAGCCGCCACTCCGTAATCCTGAGTGATTATTATATCGCCCTTTTGGGAGGAATTTATAAGCTTTAAATCCACGCTGTCCGCCCCTGTATCGCAGGTAATTACCTTGCCGTAGTCACTTTTCATTATATGGTTTACGTCGCAGTAAATAATAAGCTCAATATTATAATTCTCAGCCACTTTTTCGGCTATTCTAGTTACGGGGCAGGCGTCCGCATCAATTAATATCCGCATCTGTATCTCTCCGTTAAAATCTCAATTACGTTTATAACGGCGCCTTCGTCGTTACTTCTTACAATATGGCTTGCTGCCTTTTTAGCTTTTTCGGTGCCGTTTTCGGGGCAGAAGCTCTCAATAAGCGACAGCATATCCACGTCGTTATCGCCGTCACCTATAACGTAAACGTCCTTTTTGTCAATGCCGTAAAGCTCTGCAAGCTTTAAAACACCCGTACCCTTGTTGATGTCCCTTTTATGCAGTTCAAGCCTTTCAAAGTCCGTGGGAATATACTCAATTTCGCCCATATTAATGGTGTTAAGGTAAGCTTGCAAGGGTTTTAAATCCTTTGGCTCAGCTATTCCCAATGCCTTAATAACGGGGTATTCCTGCTCATCCAAAGAATTAATCTCAGTAAAGGGTATTTTAAGGAAATCAAAATGCTCCACGTTCATTTTGTTTGTACGGTAGCAGGTAGTCTTATGGCTTACGGTGTAAAATTCAAGTCCCAGGGTAGGGCAGAACTCTGCCATTTTCCTGAAAACCTCGTTGCATTTTTCTTTGTCTTCCATAGCTAAAGCCATGAAAACCTCGTCCTTTTCATAGTCGAAAGCCATGGCGCCGTTGGCTACCAAAACGGGCACGTTCATAATTTCCTTGTCGAAGTTGTGAAAGCCCTCCTTGGTTCTTCCCGTACAGACGGTGAATTTACCGCCCTCACTTATAAAATATTTAATTGCGTCTTTGGTTTCCTTTGTGATTTCACTTTGGCTGTTGGCAATAGTGCCGTCAAAATCGCTGGCTATAAGTACCTTGTCAAAAATTCCCATATCTCTGTCCTTTTAATTTGATAAGAAAATTTTACCATAAAAGCTTATTTAATTCAATAAAGCTTTATTTCATCTTCCATATTGTCGTTAAGGCTTAAAACAAGGCGGAATTCAGCACTTTTTACCTCGCTGAAGTGAAGGCTTGAAACAGCCTGATGGCTTTTAATTTCTGCCTCTTTTTTAATTGGGCGTGAAACGGAAATAGCCGTAGGGCCGTCCGCTCCGCCTATAATTCCTATAACGGCATCATGGGTAGCTTCGGGAGCATATTTTTCCTTTTTAATTCTTTTTGGCTGGTCGCTTCTTTTGGTATCAATAAGCGAAAGGGCGCGGCTTTCAAAGTCGGGGCTTACTGTGTAATTAACAAGCAAAGCCTTATCCGGGTAAGAAAGCTCGTCCCTGAAATTTATGGGGAAGCTTTCATTTTCACAGCTTAAAATTTTTAAAGTATGTTTTGCCTTGGTCTTAGGGTTAGTGAAGCTTATTTCCTTTTCATCGGGAACGGTTATTTTTTCCACCGGGTAGGAAACAGGGTCGGACTTAAATTTAAGGTTTAAATCCTTTATTACAGGCTTTTTATTACCCTTAAACTCAAAGCTGAACCTTCTGATTATGTAGGATTTATTGCTGTCAAGCTCATAATGCTTTAAAAAACCGTGAATAAAGGGCTCGTTATAATTTGCATAATCCTCACTCTCAGGTAAGTAGCTTGCCCCCACAGAGCTGTAGTTTAAGGTTTTCTCACCGTTTATATAAAGTACATTGGAAAAATTAAGGTTCAAGGGGTTTTCCCTTTCCATATTAAGCCTTGTTTCTTCGTCAGGTTCATATTCATTATAAAAACAGTATTTTTCATAAAACTCTTTATAAGCATCTGTATCGCATTCGGCGATTAAATCAAGAACAATGCCCTTACTGCAAAGGTAAAAGGAAGGAATAAAAATTTTCTTTCCCATAAAGTCAAGGCTTTTATTTACGGCAAATTCCTTGCCCTTGTGCTCCTTGGAATTTTTTGGTCGCTTGGAATTTAAATTACCCTTAAAGTAAACCTTCCACTGTGTTTCTTTATAATCAGGCTCCTCAGGTGCCCATTCATAATAGTCCCTGTTATATTTGATTTTGCCGTAGTCAAAATTATTCTGAAGATTTTTAATATATGCGTAAGGGTCATCAATAGGGGTAAGGTCAAATTTTTCCTTCAGCTTTTCACAAACAGCCTTCTGCTCGGCACCGTATTCATTCTCCTTAAGGAAACCGTAAAAACCTTCTCGAGTAAATATATAAGCCTGCTCCAAAGCGGCGAAATCACATCCGCTTATAATAAGCCTTAAAAGGTCCTCAAAGCTTTCAGCTACGGGGTGCACGAATCTTGGTGCATCGGCGCAGGGACTTACAATAAAAATCATCTCGCCGAAAGCTTTTATTTTAACCAGATGTATACCGTCCACACCTGCATTATATAAAATTTTACTTCCGACAGGGGTGCAGAAGTATCTGTTTTCATCCTTATATTTTAGAAAACCAAGGGCGGATAAATCCACCTTTTTTCTTGCAAAATCACCGTACATAAGCATAAAAGCACCCTCCTTTTTGTGATAAATCTATTAAAACACATAATGTATCACAGTGCAACAAAATTCGTAAAATTTACAGTATGTTAATATCTGATTTACAGAATGGAAAAAAATTTGCAAAAACAGAAAATAACCCTTGCAAAATAGGGTGGAAAAAGTGTATAATTATACTATAGGAATAAAATGTGGTGGACTGTGACGAATAGAGGGGTAGAAAGGCGGGTTTTAAAATTTTATGAATTTGGAGCATTTATTAAATGCAGATTATGTGGTTTACAAAAGCAATTGTGTTTGCAAGGTTGAGGGACTTGAAGAGAGAGTAATTGCCGGCACACTTGATAAAAGGAATTATCTTGTGTTGGTTCCAATTAATAAACGCGAAAGTAAAACCTACGTCCCTGCGGATAACGAGATTCTTATCGGAAAAATCAGGAAAGCTCTTACAAAGGAAGAAATCGACAATGTACTTATGTCCGTAAAGGGAAGGGAAACTCCCTGGCAGGAGGACAGAAAAGCAAGGAGCGAATATTTCAAATCGGTTATAAATGACGGCAATCACATGGAGCTTATTTTAATGATACGCTGTATTATGTCAAGAAAGCAGGCGCTTTTAAAAAGCCACCGCAAAATCTCCGGTCAGGACGACAGCGCCCTGCAGAATGCGGTGAAAATGATTAGCGAGGAGTTTGCCTTCAGCCTTGGCATCACTAAGGATGCTGTGGCTGAGTATATAAGAAATGCTCTTGATTAAAGCAATATTATAAAAATTTAGGAGGCAGATTTACTTGTAAATCACAGCCTCCTTTTTTCAGCTTTTATCCTTGGGTTTTCTGAGTATGGCCGCCAAAAAGGCAAAGGTTGTGGCAGCTGTTATGCCTGCTGCAGCACAGGTTAATCCGCCCGTGAAAATCCCCAAAAAGCCTTTCTCGTCAACAGCCTTCTTAACACCGCTTGCTAAAAGGTTACCAAAGCCGCAAAGGGGTACAGTTGCACCGCTTGAAGCAAATTCCACTAATTTATCGTAAATACCCAAAGCGCCCAAAAGGACACCGCTGCAAACAAAAAGCACCATTATCCTTGCAGGGGTAAGCTTTGTCAGGTCAATTAAAAGCTGACCTATAACGCAAATAGCACCGCCCACTATAAAAGCCTTTACAAAGTCCATAATATCACTATCCTTTATTTGTACTTGCAATTAGTCTTTACATAAAATATAATAATATCAGAAATAAAATTCTAAGAACGAAAGGAATTTTAATATGGAAAAGAAAACCTTACACATAATACCCCATTCCCATTGGGACAGAGAGTGGTATATGGGCTTTGAAAGGCACAGAATGCGCCTTGTAGAGCTTTTCGATACCCTTATTGAGGTTATGGAAAATGACCCTGAGTACCGCTATTATCACATGGACGGACAGTTTGTGGTAATTGAGGACTACCTTGAGGTAAGACCCTCTATGCGTGAAAGACTTTTAAAGCTTATTAAAGAGGATAGAATTCAGGTTGGTCCCTGGTATATCCTGCAGGACGAATATTTAATAAGCGGTGAAAGTAATGTAAGAAATATGCTTTACGGCATAAAATTCTGTAAGGAAATCGGTGCTGACCCTGTTATGTGCGGCTATTTCCCCGATGCCTTCGGTAATATTGCTCAGGCGCCCCAGATAGTACGCGGCTTCGGAATTGATAATGCCGTGTTTGGCAGAGGCGTAAGCGAAGTTGGCGCGGACAATAAAATTGCCGAGAAAAAGAACCCCTCCGAGTGGATTTGGCGTTCACCCGACGGCAGCGAGGTCGTAGGCGTTATGTTCTCCCATTGGTATTGTAACGCAATGGAGCTTCCCACAGAATACGAGGCTTTAAAGGAAAAGCTTTTAAGAATGGTAGGGGAGTGTGAAGCATCAGGCTATACAGACCACTACTTAGGTATTAACGGCTGTGACCACCAGCCTATCCAGACGAATT
>JAGBID010000032.1 GCA_017935165.1 Clostridia bacterium | reverse complement strand
TATGAGAAGGCCGAAACCACAAAATCCCGAGGATATTATTAAGGATGCTAAAAGAGTCTGTCTTTTGGAGGGCATAGTGGATTCCACCAATATCGGTGCCATATTCAGGAGTGCAGCGGCGCTTAATATTGATGCTGTGCTTCTCTCACCTTCCTGCAGTGACCCCTTTAACCGCCGCGCAGTAAGGGTAAGTATGGGTACTGTTTTTCAGGTGCCCTGGGCATTTATAGAGAATGACAATGCGTTGTGGCCTGAGGCAGGTATGAAAAAGCTTCATTCCTTAGGTTTTAAAACAGCTGCTATGGCTTTGGAAGATAAGAGCGTAAGCATTGACGATGAAAGCCTTAAAAATGAAGAAAAGCTTTGCATAATTATGGGTACGGAGGGCGAAGGACTTTCGGATAAGACGATAGAGCTTTCGGATTACGTGGTCAAGATTCCCATGGCACATGGCGTGGATTCTTTAAACGTGGCGGCAGCCTCAGCTGTAGCTTTCTGGGAGCTGAGGGTAAGGTGAAAAATAACCCCTCAGTCCTTTAAAAGCAGAAAACCTTAAGCTTTGTACAGTCATAAACTTATGCATTCGTTTTGCAGGGAATTGAAAGCATATTGTTTAAAGCGTAAAAATTGTGATTTCCTTTTACACTATTCTATGGTAAAATTTTAATATAAATATGGAACGAAATCCCCGTTAAATTTAAGGAGGAAAATAAAATGAGCTTAATTAAATACGTAAACATCAAGCAGGGCTCCGATTCCGTTAACCGCTTCTCTAACGGTAACACACTTCCCTTAGTACAGCGTCCATTCGGTTTCGCAGCTTTCGTACCTCAGGGTGATGCATCCCGTGGCGGCTGGTTCTACCATCCCACAGATCATTGCTTTGAAGGTTTCCGTTTAACACACCAGCCTTCACCCTGGATCGGTGAGCACGGCGCTATTGTTATGCAGCCTCAGATTCAGAACCCCATTGGCGGATTCTGGGGTGCATGGTCCGGCATCAACCCCAAGGCAGCTACACTTGAGCCTCATTATATGCACTACTATTTAAAGAGAAGCTTCTGCGATTACGAGCTTACTCCCACAGAGTACGGCGCTTGCATCAGAATGACATTTAATAAGGATTACGACAGATTCTTCTCCATCCTTCCTGTTCAGGGTCAGCACGTTTACAAGCTTTGCAAGGAGTGCAACAAGCTCTTTGTTATGACAACTTGTGATACAATGAGAACAGAGGACATCGGCAAGCTCAAGACATTTATCGTTTATGATTTTGAGGACGGCGCTATTGATTTCGACAATACAATTGTTGAGAATATGGCTGAAAATAAGAGGGAAAAGGGCCTTGAGATTGAAGGCGAGAAGGTTGCTATCCACTTAGCTCTTAACAAGAAGAGTATGGAAGTTAAGATGGCTACATCCTTTATCAGCATGGAGCAGGCTCTTGTTAACCTTAAGAACGACTCTGACTACGAGAACTTTGACGATCTTAAGGCTAAGAACGAAGCTATCTGGGAGGAATATTTAGGCAGAGTAACAATTGAAGCTGACGAAGAGAGAATGAAGGCTTTCTACAGCTGTATGTACAGAGCTTTCTGCTTCCCCCACAAGGCTTATGAAATAAGTGCTGAAGGCAAGCCCATCCACTTCGCACCTTCCTGCGATAAGGTTCTTGAAGGCTACCGCTACACAGACAACGGCTTCTGGGATACTTACGGAACAGTTTACGCATTCTATACACTTGTTGCTCCCAAGGAGTGCAAGGAAATGCTTATGGGTTACATCCAGGATTACAAGGACGGCGGTTGGCTTCCTTGCTGGACAGCAGGTACAGAGAAAAAGTGTATGCCTTCAACAGGTATTGACGCTGTTATTGCTGATGCTGCTGTTAAGGGTATGCTTGACGGCGAGTGGCTTGAGGCTGCATTCGAAGGTATGGAAAAGCACGCTAATAACGACTGTCCTATTGCAGGTTACGGCCGTGACGGCTGCGGCAAGTATTTAGAGCTTGGCTACGTTCCCTACGATGCATTCCACGAGAGTGTTAACCTTACACTTGACGCTGCTTACTTTGACTACTGCTTAGCAGTTGTTGCTGATAAGTTAGGCTTAGAAGATAAGAAGGCTATGTACCTTGAGAGAGCTAAGAGATATCAGAACCTCTTCGATAAGGAAACAGGCTTTATGCGCGCTAAGGACAGTAACGGTAATTTCAGAGCTGAAGAGTTCAGTCCCATCTCCTGGGGCCGCGACTATACTGAGGCTGCTGCTTGGCAGACAAGCTTCGCTGTTCAGCACGATATCGAAGGTCTCAGTGAGCTTCACGGCGGTAAGGATGCTCTTCTTAAGAAGCTCGACGAATTCTTCGCAGCACCCGTTGAGTACTTAGTAGGCGGCTACGGCTTTGAAATTCACGAAATGACAGAAATGGCTGACGACAATTGGGGTCAGTGCGCTATCTCCAACCAGCCTTCCTTCCACATTCCTTTCATGTATGCTTACTTAGGTCAGCAGGATAAGGCAGATTACTGGCTGGACAGAATCTGTAAAGAAGGCTTCTCCGGTAATGACGACGGTTATCCCGGCGACGAAGATAACGGCACAACAGCTATCTGGTACGTATTTGCTAACATCGGTCTTTATCCCATTTGCCCCGGTAAGGCAGAGTACACAGTTACAAAGCAGATGGTAAAGAACATTAAGATTCTCGGCAAGGAGCTTGACCTTTCTGACGTTAAGGGTCTTATCTCTCACGAAGAGCTTATGAAGAAGCTTGGCTGATTACAGTTTCAAAATAAAAATTAGGGAGTTCTTATGAACTCCCTTTTTTGTTTGTGTATTTGTTTTATTGCTTACAGATATGTGAGAATTTATTAATCCTCGTCATCATCTTTTTTGTGCTTGCGCTTTTTCTTATCGTCCTCATCATCCTCATCGTCCTCATTCTCATCAGACTTTTCAAGAACTGTGAGGGTTGCTTTTTCTATCTGGTGGTTTTTAATAAGGGTGATATGTACTTTCATATTATCAATTGTAACGTCAATATCCTGCTCGCCGTCCTGGGGAATATAGTCAAGGGCATCGAAAACAAGACCTGTTAAGGTGCCGTATTTCTCGTCGTCAAAGTCTACGTCACATTCACTTTCAAGCTTGCTTAAGGTGATGTTTCCGTTTACTTCAAATAAATTATCACCAATTTTTACAATTTCGGGCTCGTTCTTGTCGTCACCCTCACTTTCGTCGGTGATTTCACCAACAATCTGGGATATAAGGTCGTTAACGGTAAGTATACCTACCAAGCCGCCGTACTCGTCAAGAACAACTGCAAGGGGTGTTTTATCCTTACGCATATTTTTGAAAAGGGTATCTGCCTTAATTGTTTCAGGCACGAAATAAGCGTCCCTTACGGCATTTTCCATTACGTTCTTGCGGCTCTTATCTTCCAGGCGGTAATATTCCTTGGAATTAAGTATACCTACAATATGGTCGGGGGAATCCTCGCAAATAGGATAACGGGTGTGGTGATTTTCACGGATGGTTTTTGCCCAGTCCTCGTCGCTGTCTTCAAGCCAAAGGAAGGTTACGTCTGTACGGTGTGTGGCAATTTCACCTGCAGTTAAATCATCAAATTCGAAAACGTTATGGATGATTTCCTTTTCTTCGTCATCAATTGTACCGCTTTCACTGCCTGCATCCACCATCATTCTTATTTCTTCCTCGCTGACCTCTTCCTCTTCCTCATTGGGGTCAATTCCGAAAAGTCTTAAAATCAAATTGGTGGAAGCGGACAAAAACCATACTATGGGTTTGAATATAACGGAAATACCGCTTACAAGTCCTGAAATACCCAGAGCTAATTTTTCTGACTTCTTCATGGCAATTCTCTTGGGTACAAGCTCACCGAAAACAAGGGTGAAGTAGGAGAGAATGAGGGTGATAATAACAACTGAAATGCTGTCAAGAATACTTCTGTCAACAGTTACACCTAAGGAAATAAGCCATTCCACAATGCCGTCGGAGAAGTTTTCGGCAGCAAAAGCAGAGCCTAAGAAACCTGAAAGTGTAATAGCTACCTGAATGGTGGCTAAAAATTTGGCAGGTTCTTTGGTAAGCTTGGAAAGTCTTTTGGCTTTCTTGTTACCGTCCTCAGCCATTTTATTGAGTTTTGTTTCATTTACTGATAAGACCGCTATTTCAGCACAGGCAAATACGGCGTTTAATGCTATAAGCACCACCTGAAGTAAAATAAGCGTGAACGTATCGGACATTTTAAATTACACTACCTTTCTTTTTATGTCTTGGCTATAAAAAAGCATAAGACATAATTCCTGTATCAAAATATGCTTTGGTACACGAATCATGCCTTATATATGAATATATATTTGTTTATGTAAAAATTAAAATTGTTCGCGGGGTATGGGTCGGGACTTTCCATAGAAAGAAAAGATTGCTCCTTTTTATACTTTAAAAAGTATTATATAGTGTATTTCCCGATAAGTCAAGTTAAGATTCTGTAAACAGCAGAAAAGAGTTGATTTATTCATTAAAGAGTAGTAAAATTAAGTTGATAAATTACAGCACGGAGGCAATTAATATGAGTAATAAAATTTGCTTTATAGCTCACCGTGGATACAGCGGCAGATACTTGATGAATACAGAGGAGGCATTCTTAAAGGCTGTTGAACATGGCAGCGGCGGTATTGAGACCGATGTAAGAATGACCAAGGATGGTGTTTTAGTAGTTAACCACGATGATGACGCGGTTTTTGAGGACGGTACAAGACTTTTTATTGCAGATTCTACTTATGAGGAACTTACAAGAAAACCTCTGAGAAATCCTTACACTTCTACTAAGCTCTATGTATGTACTTTTAAGCGTTATCTTGAAATTTGCCGTGACGGAAATATGATATGCTTCATTGAGTTCAAGGGCGAGTTTACAGATGAGATGACTAAAACTGCCTTCAATATGGCTAAAGAAATCTACGACCTTAATATGTGCGAGATGCAGTCCTTCAACTACGATAATCTTTTAAGGACAAGAAAAGCTTTCCCTGAATTGAAAATTATGATTACTGCTGGTCGCAATTGCACAGATGAAACTCTGGATAGGTGTATTAAGGACAGGTTTAACCTTGATATGTCATTCGACAGAGTTACACCCGAAATAGTAAAGAAATTCCACGATGCAGGCTTAAAGGTTGCCCTTTGGACCGCTGATACAAAGGATGTTCTTGATTATTGTGTTTCATTGGGCGTTGATTACATTGAGTCCGACTGGTTTGCAAGCGAGCAGGGTGAAAATTTTTTTGGGTAAAGCTGAAACTTTTACTGCGTTTCCTTCCATATATTATTAAGGAAAAGCTGAAGCTTCAGAAAAAACAGTGACAGACAAGGAGTTTTATATATGAGTAATATTTGTTTTATAGCTCACCGCGGTTACAGCAGCCGCTACGTAATGAATACGGAGGAAGCTTTTATTGCAGCTGTTAAACACGGCAGCGGCGGTATTGAGACCGACGTAAGAGTTACAAAGGATGGTGTGCTTGTTTTAAGTCACGATGACGCCATTAAGTTTGAAGACGGCAGCACTTTGGTTGTAGAGGACTCCACCTATGAGGAGTTGACAAGAAAGCCTCTTCGCAATCCCTTTACTAATAATAAAATTTACATTTGTACTTATGAAAGATATCTGGAAATATGCCGTGACGGCAACGTTATCTGCTTTATCGAGTTTAAGGGCAGATTCTCCGACGAGATGATCAATAAGGCTTTTAATATGGCTAAGGAAATTTATTCCCTTGATATGTGCGAGATGCAGTCAGGCTCTTACGATAATCTTTTAAGAACAAGGAAAGCTTTCCCTGAACTTAAAATTATGATTACTGCAGGCAGAGACTGCCCGTGGGAAGTTCTTGAGCGCTGTGTAAAGGACGGCTTTGACCTTGATATGGACTACAGAGGTATTACCGACGAGATTATCGATTTGTTCAGAAGTAACGGCTTAAAGGTCGCCTTGTGGACAGCTAACAGTAAGGAAGGCCTTGATTTCTGTGTGTCAAAGAATCCTGAGTTTATTGAGTCCGACGTTTTTGCAAGTGAGCTTGGTGAGTAAAATTCTTACGAATTTTCTCAGCTAAACTGTGTTTGAATACGAAAAAATCTTGCGAAATACATATATGTTTGGTATAATGTAAAAAGAAAATTATGTCGGTACGCAGAATCCGACTTAAAAAGAAAGGAAAGAAATATTATGAAACTTGGTGTTGTTAGTGCAATTTACGACGGTTTCACCTTTGAAGAAATGATCGATAACGCTGCTGCTTGCAATTTAAAGTGCGTTGAAGTAGCTTGCTGGCCTCAGGGCAAGGCAGAGCGCCGCTATGCAGGTGTAAGCCATATCGATGTTGAGAACACAAGTGAAGAGTACATAGCTTACGTTAAGGACTATGCAGCTAAGAAGGGCATTGAAATCAGCTCTCTTGCTTTCTATCCCAACACAATGGACGGTAACCTTGAAAAGAGAAACGCAGCTGTTGAGCACCTTAAGAAGGTTATCAATATGTCCTCTTTAATGGGTGTTAATATGGTTACAACATTTATCGGCCGTGACCAGACTAAGACAGTTGAAGAAAACCTTGAGCTTGTTAAGGAAGTATGGCCTCCTATTATTAAGCTTGCTGAAGAAAAAGGCGTTAAGATTGCTATCGAAAACTGCCCCATGCTCTTTGGTGTTGACCAGTGGCCCGGCGGTCAGAACCTTTTCACAACTCCCAAGATCTGGAGAAAGGTTTTCGAAATTTTAAACAGCGACAATTTAGGCATCAACTACGACCCCAGCCACTTCGTATGGCAGAGAATCGACTACGTTAAGCCTTTATATGAATTCAAGGATAAGATTTTCCACGTTCACTTCAAGGATATCAAGGTCTATGAGGATAAATTAAATGACGTTGGTATTATGGCATACCCCCTTGAGTATATGAGCCCCAAGCTTCCCGGCTTAGGTGATGTTGACTGGGGTAAGTACGTTTCTGCTTTAACAGACATCGGTTTCGAGGGCTTTGCCTGCATCGAGGTTGAGGATAAGGCATTTGAATCCTCCCGCGAGAGAATTATCGATTCCGTTAAGCTCAGCGCAAAATATATGGAGCAGTTTGTTATCTAATTTAAAATAAAAAACTAAGAAAGGTATATTATTATGGCAGACGAAGTATTAAGCATGTTCCAGCAGGCAGCTGCTGAAAAGGAAATTGACACAAGCAAGAAGTTAAAGTTCGGTATTATCGGTACAGGCTGGATTGCAGAATCCCACATTATCGAGCTCAAGAAAATGCCCGACGTTGAAATCGTAGCAGGCGCTGATCTTATTCCCGGTAAGGCTGAAAAGTTCTTCAAGACATGGGGCGTTGAGGGTGCAAGATGCTACCCCGACCACAAGTCTATGATCGATAACGAGGAGCTTGACGCTGTTTGTGTTTGCACATACAACAAGACTCATAAGGAATGTACAGTTTACGCTCTTGAGCACGGCATTCACGTTCTCTGCGAAAAGCCTATGTCCGTTACAACTGAGGAAGCTTTAGAGATGATCGAAGCTGAAAAGAAGAGCGGTAAGATCTTAACAATCGGCTTCCAGCCCAGAATGGATGCTAACATGAAGAAGATCAAGGAGATCGTTGAAAGCGGCGAACTCGGTAAGATCTACTACATTCAGACAGGCGGCGGCAGAAGAAGAGGTATTCCCTGCAGCACATTCATCGAGGAGAAAACAGCAGGTATCGGCGCTATGGGTGACATCGGTTGCTACAGCCTTGATATGGTACTTAATGCTATCGGCTATCCCAAGCCCTTAACAATTTCCGGTTATAAATCCGCATACTTCGGTACAAACCCCAAGGTTCTTTCCGAATACGATGCTAACCGCTTCAGCGTTGAAGATTTCGCAGCTGCATTCGTAAGACTTGAAGGCGATATTATCCTTGACTTCCGTATTGCATGGGCTATGAACATCAACACTCCCGGCGACACAGTTATTTTAGGTACAGAAGGCGGCCTCAGAATTCCTTCCACAGACTGCTGGAACGGCACAGTTGGCGGTCCTATGACAATCTACAAGCAGGTTGCAGGCTCTCAGGTAGAATTCGAGATTCCTCTCTGCAGAAACGAAGGCGACGCAGCTAAGGGCCTTTTCTATGCTAAGCTCCGTTCCTTTATCGATGCTATCAACAACGGCGGTACAGCTCCCGTTCCCACAAGCCAGATCTTCTACAACCAGGCTATTATCGACGGTATCGTAAAGTCTGCTGAGTGCGGCCACGAGATTACTCTCGACCTTCCCGACATTAAATAAGATATAATAATTTAATTCGAAACTTAAACCGTAGGGGGAGGGGCTTGCCCCCTCCCTTTATCAATAACAACTAAATATAGTATAATACCCCTCCGTCTTTTGCATTTGCAAAATCCACCTTTCCTAAATAGGGGAGGTAAGATGGAAGGGGCTGGGGAGATTAATATGAAAGATTTTTTACTTGGTATTCAGCTTTACAGCGTTCGTGACGAAATGGAAGCTGATTTCGAAGGCACACTTAAAAATGTAAAGGCTTTAGGCTACGACGGCGTTGAGTTTGCAGGTCTTTTCGATAAAAAGGCAGCAGACATTAAGAAGATGTGTGAGGATATCGGTCTTAACCCCATTTCCGCTCACGTTCCCTTTGCTGATATGATGGCTGACCCCGATATTTTAAAGGACTACGCTGAAATAGGCTGTAAGTTCGTGGTAATTCCCTACTTAACTGAGGAGTACCGCCCCGGTAACGAGAAGTTCGCTGATGTTATCGAAGGCGCTAAAATGCTCGGTACGAAGGCTAACGAGCTTGGTATGAAGCTTTGCTACCATAACCACGACTTTGAATTTGTAAAGCTTAACGGCGAATACGCTCTCGATATCCTTTATAAGGAAGTTAGTGCAGATTTACTCCAGACAGAAATTGATACCTGCTGGGTAAACGTTGGCGGTGAAAACCCTGCCGATTACGTAAGAAAGTACACAGGCAGAGCCGAAATCGTTCACTTAAAGGACTTTAACGGCGGCAAGAGCGAGAATATGTACGCTTTAATCGGTATTGAGGAGGAAGAAAAGGCTGAGGAAGAAACAGCCAACAAGTTTGAATTCCGTCCCGTTGGCTACGGTGTTCAGAACTTCCCCGAAATTTTAGCAGCTGCAAAGGATGCAGGTGCCAAGTGGGTTATAGTTGAGCAGGATGAGCCCAGCCTCGGTAAATCCAGAATGGAATGTGCCGAAATGAGCATCAACTACTTAAATACACTTTAATAAAAAACAAACCTCAGGAATGTAATTTACAACTCCTGAGGTTTTCTTTTGCTTTAATTATAACACACCGTTTTTCTTGTCGAGGGCACGGTTTCTGAAGTAGAGAACTAAGTCGGTGCCTACCATAATAAGGTTTAATACGTAGAAGAATAATACGTACCACTTCTCACCGAAGGCTGCCATATAGGTGGGGTTCATAAATTTACTTAAAATACCTGCTATGTAACCGAAAAAGATAAGGCACAAAAAGGAAAGGCTCTTACCCTTGGTTGTTCTTGCCTTATAGCTTTTCATTACGTTTAAAGGCCAGGATGCGCCGAAGCTTACTATCATTACGATTTCTAAAATTTCTGCCATATTGTTCACTCTTTTCTTTTAAACTTGTTAATATAATACCACCTAATTCTATTTTGTAAAGGGGATAATTCTGCTTTTATTTTATACATTTCTGCTGTTAAAAGCTTTTTATGCAGCATATTGCAATTTTCTGTTGCATTTAGTATAATATAGAAGGAGATAAGTATAAAAATATAAGCTTATCTAAGATGCTTCGGAGAATTGAAAATGAAAATTAAGGTTATTAATAAAAGCTACGATGAATTATTAAAAATGCAGGAAATGAAGCGCAAGGACCCTATAAAGCAGAACCTTTTCTGGAGAAAGCTTTTGCAGGTGGTTTCATTCCCCACAATGAAAAAGTATAACTTCAAGCTAAATAAAATAGGTATGGAGAAATTAAAGGGCAAGGAGCCTGCTTTATATTTAATGAACCACAGCTCATTTACAGATATGAAAATGGCGGCTTCAATACTTGCGGACAGGCGCTACGCCATAGTTACAAGTATGGATGCTTTTATCGGTATGGACTTGCTTTTAAGACTTTTAGGCTGCATTATGACACAGAAGTTTGTATCTGACCTGAAGCTTATAAGGGATATGGTAAAGGTTGTTAAGGAGTATAAAAGCTCCATTTTAATGTACCCCGAAGCCTGCTATACTATTGACGGCACGGCTACAATCCTGCCTGACAGCCTTGGCAAGTTCGTTAAAATGCTTGGTATACCCCTTGTAATGATAACTACCTACGGTGCCTTTTTGCGCGACCCCCTTTACAACAACCTGCAGATAAGAAAGGTGGATATTTCCGCCGATATGGAATACCTGCTTTCCAAAGAGGATATTGAGAAAATGTCCGCAGAGGAGTTAAATGCTGTTATAAGGGAAAAATTTAACTTCGACAACTTTAAATGGCAGCAGGAAAATAATATAAAGGTTAGCGACCTTACCCGTGCGGACGGCTTAAACCGTGTACTTTACAAATGCCCCAACTGTTTGGCAGAGGGTGAAACGGTAGGCAAGGGCACCACCCTTAAGTGTAACAAATGCGGTAAGGAATACGAGCTTACCGAGTACGGCTTTATGAAGGCTTTAAAGGGCGAAACCGAAATCGACCACATTCCCGATTGGTACAAGTGGGAGCGTGAGTGCGTTAAGGCTGAAATTGAAAATGGCGAATATAAATTAGAGGACGATGTTGAGCTTTACGTAATGCTTGACACCAAGGGCGTTTACAAAATAGGTGATGCCCATTTAGTACACGATGCAAACGGTTACCGCTTAACAGGCTTTGACGGTAAGCTGGATTACAGCCAGTCCGTTAAATCCTCCTACACGCTTTATGCTGATTTCAACTGGTACGAGCTTGGTGACGTTATAGTTATCGGTAACAATAAGATTCGCTACTGCTGTATTCCCAAAAATAAAAAGGACATTGTAGCTAAAACAAGGCTTGCAACGGAGGAGCTTTACAAAAAGGCGGTAAGCGCACCCAGGCTTAAGAAAAGCAAAAAGGAAGAAGAATAAATATTCAGGCAGTAAAAAAAGATGTGGGGAAATTCCTCACATCTTTTAAGTTTAGTCTATATCGTATTCCTTTTCGGTGGGCTCCTCCACGTATTCTTCCTTGGAGTAAACGTTCATACTTACGCCGTTATCGTGAATTAAAATGTCCTCAGGCATTTTATTGAACTTAAGGGTTACAAAAATATCACCAACAGCGCCTGAAACGTTAACGATTTCAAGAAGGTAGAAAAGCCAGAATAAAGGCTTGCCCATTGGTATGAAAAGGAGAGCTAAAAGCACAACGCCCCATATAACAACGGGAGCCATGGCTATTATTCGGTAAGCCTTTTTGCCTATAAGCTCATCGGTGCCTGCAAAAGCATAGAGACCGGTGAAGCCGAATTTGAGCTTTTTACAGCCGAATATTTTCATAAATACACCGTGAACAGCCTCGTGAAGAACTATGTAAGCGGTCATTGCCACTAAAAGCACTATAATTTCGTTCATAATGCCTTCAAAGCCGTTTGAAAAATCCAATACATCCGTTAAAGGTACGAAATATATCATGGGTGCTGCCATTAAAACAGCAATAACGATGGATATGATATTGATTTTCAGGGAGAGCTTTTTATCTTTCTGCAAATTTACGTTGCAAATTCTTTTATAGCCCTCGGGCATTTCCTTAACTATCTTCATTTTTATACCAACCTTATTAAATATTAAACATATAATACCACTAAATTATGAATAATTCAAGAAAAATGAACCTCGGAAATTACTCTCCGAGGTTTTAGTTTACACTTTACTTTTTCTTTCGCTGAAGAAAAGCTGGGTTGCAAGGATAATGGGGTAAATCTCAAGTCTGCCCATAAGCATTGCAAGGGATAAAAGCCATTTGGAAAATACGGAGTACTCTGAAAAGTTGCAGGTAGGTCCTACTTGGCTTAAACCGGGACCGATATTATTAAAGCAGGAAACAACTGCTGAAAAATTCGTCAGGAAATCAAAGGGCTCAATACAGATAATAAGCAGGAAGGTAGCCACGCAAAGCATATATAAAGCAAAGTAAACGCTGACACTTTGAAGCGTGGTTTCGTCCACGGTTTTATTATCCAGCTTAATTACCTCCACACTTCTGGGGTGAAGCATAGTTTTAAAGCTGCGCTTTATAAGCTTATATAAAAGTACAAGTCTTGAAACCTTTAAGCCGCCTCCTGTGGAGCCTGCACAGGCACCGGAAAACATAAGAAGTATCAGTATGGTTTTGGAAAAAACAGGCCATAAATCAAAGTTCGTGGTAGCAAAGCCTGTTGTACTTATAATTGAAGTAACCTGGAAAAAGGATTGGCGCAAGCTTTCACCTAAACCGTTATACATTGGGCTTACGTTTACAGTTATTAAAATTGTGGAAAGGGTTATAATGCCAAGGTATGCCCAAAGCTCGTTGTTTTTAATGGCAGACTTGAACTTTTTCAAAAGGATAAGGTAATATACGTTGAAATTCACGCCGAATAATATCATAAATATTGCAATTACCCATTGAAGATAAGGTGAATAACCGCCTATACTGTCTGACTTAAGTCCAAAGCCGCCCGTGCCTGCAGTGCCAAAAGCATGAATAATACTGTCAAATACGGGCATACCGCCTGCAACGAGGAATATAAACAGTAATAGGGTAAGGCCTGAATAAATAATGTAGAGCAGCATGGAAGTGGAACGCATTTTGGGCACCAGCTTGCCCATTGTGGGGCCGGGAACCTCTGCCCTTAAAATGTGAATACTTCTGACGGAAGAGGAAGGGAGAATGGCAATTAAAAGTACCAGAACACCCATACCGCCTATAAAGTGAGTAAAGCTTCGCCAGAAAAGTGTGGCATGGCTTAAAACCTCCACATTGTTTAAAATTGAGGCACCTGTTGTAGTAAAACCGCTGACCGTTTCGAAAAATGCATCGGTATAGGATTTAATTTCGCCGCTGATTACAAAGGGCAAAGCTCCGATAAGCGAAAGCAATGTCCATGCAAGAGCGGTAATAACAAAGCCGTCCGGTGCATAGATAACCTTGCTTTTAGGTTTTGCGTAAAGCACCATTAAAGAACCTACCGCAAAAGAAATTACGGAAGGAGCAATAAAGGCAATATAACAGTTCTGTTCACCGTAAATTATTGCAACTATAAAGGGGAGAAGCAGAAGAATGGATTCCAGGCGTACGATTTGACCTGTCATCTCAATTATCATTCGTTTATTCATGGTTTTAAGCTCTCCTCCTTATGCCAAAACGTCGGAAAGCTCCTTGAGCTTTTTATCGGCAGAGATAATGACAACTCTGTCGCCATAAAGGATACAGTCGTTACCACCGGGGATAATGGTGCGCCTGTCACGGATAATACCTGCAACAAGGGTATCTTTTCTCAGTTTAAGGTTCTTAAGAGGAACGCCTAAAAGCTTGTTTTCACTTTTAACAATAAATTCCATAGCTTCCACCTTATCGTCCATAAGCTGATAAAGTGTTTCAATATTGCTGCCTCGGGAATTACTTAAAGCTCTTACGTAAGCTAAAACAACGTCTGTGGTAGCTCTTTTGGGTGAAACAAGGCGGTCAAGACCTAACTTTTCAGCCAGCATACTTAACTGGTCGCTGTTTACCTTGCTTAAAACCGTGGGAACGTTCTGGCTGCCTGCGAAGAATGAGAGAAGAATGTTTTCCTCATCTACACCTGTTAAGGTTACAAAGGCATCCTGATTTAAAAGGCCTTCCTCCAAAAGAAGCTCGTGCTCGGTACCGTCGCCGCATATTACGGTTGCCTTGGGAAGTAAATCGCAGAGCTCACGGCATTTTTTATCACTCTTATCAATGATTTTTACGGAGATGCCAATGCCCAATAAAAGCTGTGCTAAGTGGATAGCGGTGCGGCTTCCGCCTATTATCATAACCTTTTTCGCCTGCTTTTTAATTAAACCAAGGTAGGAGAAAAACTTCTGTATCTCGGTATCCTTGGCAATAATACCTATTTTATCACCGCCGTGAAGTACGAATTTACCGTTGGGGATGAAGATGCTGTCGTCACGCTGAACTGCGCAGATAAGGTATTCGGCTGCATACTTTGACCTTATTTCCATTAGATTCATACCGCTTAGTAAAGAATTAGGCTTTAACTTAAGCTCAATAAGCTGGAAATTTCGGCGTGAAAATTGCTCGACCTTAACAGCTTCAGGCAGCTTTAAAATATCGAACAGATCGCCTGCCGCTAAATGCTCAGGGTTCAATATAATGGAAATATCAAGCTGCTGCTTCATAAACTTGATGTCTCTTTCGGAGAAGCTTGGGTTTTTTACTCTTGCTATGGTGTGTTTGGCACCCATTCTTTTGGCAAGAAAGCAGGAGAGCATATTGGTCTCGTCACTACCTGTTGCAGCAACATAAACATCTATATTATCAATGCCTGCTTCTTTTAATGTGTTGCAGTTGGCGCCGTTACCGCAAATGCTCATAACGTCGTAAATATCGGTAAGGGAAGTGAGCACGCTCTGGTTTTCATCCATAATGATAACGTTATGGCCTTCGTTTACCATATCGTCAAGAATAGTTGTGCCTATCTTTCCGCAACCTGTAATTAATATATTCATAAAGGAACCTTCTTTTTGGAGTAACTTTGAAATAATACTACTTTTTTTATAATACCTGAATTGTAACAGATTTATAAGCAAAATGCAATATTATAATAATAAGTAAAGTTAAGGAAGATATAATTTTGCCGAAAAGAAAACCTGCCTGCGGATAACCGCAAGCAGGTTAAAGCTCGGTTAAAATTATCTTTCAACGTAGATTGTCTTAATTTCGAAGGGACGGAAGCTGAGCTCTGCCTTGCCGTCAACAAGTGTAAGCTCCTCTTTATTCTCTTCAAGCATATTTGTAATATAAGCCTTTTTAGCACCGGGGATGGAGATTGTGCAGTTTGTTCTGCTTCTTTCTGCTTCGTAAAGGCGGAGCACGTAGTCGTGTACGTTATCCTCAGCGGGCTTAACTGTTTCACATATAATGTTATCGGCATCAACTGTCACTAAAGCCTCAGCGTCAAACTTACCCTCAGCTACAACTGCAGGAATATTTAAAAGGTAAGAATCAGCTACAACTGTGGGAACGCTGAATGCACCTGCATGGGGAAGGATGGAGTAAGTGAACTCGTTTACACCTTCGTCACCTGATACGTCGGGGTGGTTACCTGACTTCTTAAGTGAGAGCTTAAGGTTTACGCTGTTATTCTCTGTTTTAATACCGGAAAGACCGTACTTGCAATCGTTAAGGAGTGCAACACCGTATCTTGCTTCGGAGACGTCTGTCCACTTATGGTTAACAACCTCAAACTTAGCTTCTTCAAGAGAGGTGTTTCTTGTTGTAGGACGGTTAAGATGACCGAACTGGATCTCGTTCTTCATAAAGTCAGCGCTTACGTCAATATCAAAGCCTGCCTTAACAAGGATATGGGAATCGTGCCAATCCATTACACTGTGGAAGTCGATTTTTCTTTCCTTAGAAGAGAAGATTATATCCTGAGTAAGTGTACTGTGGTAGGAGATCTGGTACTTGTTTCTGATAACGAAAAGAAGTGCACCGTTGGCAATAACTTCGGAAGAAATAAGCTTGTCAACAACCTTAAGCTTCTTGTCGGTATCGTTATCGATATCCCAGTTATCCCAATCGTTGGGAACATCCTCGCCTGCGTAGATTGTATTGAAGGGGATTTTAGCAACTGTTTCACGGCGGTTTTCCTTATCGAAAAGGGATGCGATAGCGCCGTTTTCAGCAAACTTAACCTTGTAGAAAGGTGTTTCAAGAGTTTTACCGTCGTAAACGAATGCAGAAGCAGCCTTTACAGCATCAGCCTTCTTGTAGGAAACTGCGCCGTAAGCAGGAACATCCACGCCGTAAACCTCGGTAACTTCCTTGCCCGTTACGTCCATATAAGTTTCAGAAACAGCGCCTTCCAATGCTACATTGCCTTCAAGCTTAACTGTATTTCTCTTGAAGGGAGCGGGGTTAAATACTGTAAGGGTATCCTCAGCTCTTTCTGTAAGCTTGTCGCTTGAAGCATTAACTGTTTTAGCAGCGCCTTCAAGTGTTTCAGCAATTTCTTTTCTGTAAATATCGTAAACGGGTGTGATGCAGGTACCGGGAAGAATATCGTGGAACTGATTTAAAAGAAGTGTCTTATAAAGTGTATCGATATTTTCCTTAACGGCATCGTCACTCATTACGTTCATAAATTCCATTGTATGAAGTGCAAGCTCAGTTAAACGGTTGCCGCGCTTTACGTCGTGCATCTGGGTAAGAGTGCCGCGGTGAAGTTCAAGGTATAACTCGCCGTCATAAACCTTAAGGTCATTTGCTTCCTTTTCTATCTTCTTCATAAAGTCGGAGATAGTTGTGTACTCTACCTTGGGTGTGCCCTTAACCTTTCTTACACGGTTGGCATTTTCAATGGAGGAGGGTGTGGGACCGCCGCCGCCGTCACCTATACCGAAGGTGTGGAGCTTGCCGTTAAATACGGCAGGATCCTTAACCTCCTTGATGTTGTGCATTACACCTGCAACATCAGGGGGAGTTTCAATTTTATGAAGATGTGTGATAACCTCGCTGCCGTCAATACCGCGCCACTTGAAGGTATCGCGGGGGAATTCGTTTAAGTCGCCCCAGCTCATCTTTGTTGTGTAGAAGTATTTAACGTCACAGCCCTTCATAATCTGGGGGATGGCTGCGCTGTAGCCGAAGGTATCGGGAAGCCAGAAGCAGTCAGAAGTATAGTCCATATACTTTCTTGTAAATCTCTGACCGTAAAGGAACTGACGTACCATAGCTTCACCTGAAGTGATGTTACAGTCACATTCAACCCATACACCGCCGTTGGGCTCGTATCTGCCTTCTTTTACTCTTTTTACAATGCCGTCGAAAATGTCGGGGTAGTATTCACGCATCCAGTCAAGGTGTAAGGCACTTGACTGAATAAACTTATAGTCGGGGTCAAAGTCCATAAGGTTAAGTGCGTTAGCATAAGTTCTTGCACATTTACGGATTGTCTCCTTAACAGGCCAGAGCCAAGCTGTATCCATATGGGAGTGACCGATAATACCAACGTAGCCTAAATCGTCATTCTGCTCGTTATTAAAGAGCTCTGCCATAATCTCACGGCATTTAACGATGGAAGCACGCCAAACTTCCTCAGGATGAGAAAGAGGATCCTGAACAACTGTTTCCATAACCTTTTCAAGGATATAAGCAGCCTTTGCGTTGGCACTCTGGTTATAGTCAGTAAAGTTAGCAAGCTGTAAAGCCATGTTAAGGTCTAAGATAAAGCCGTAAACGTCCTCGTCAATTACACTTAAATCAACGCCCTGGTAAATTCTTTCGAACTCGCCGTCATCAGCTTCCTTTTTGCCGTAATTTGTGTAAGGTGTGCAGCCTGCACAGAAATGCCATGCGTAGCTGTCAAGGGCGATTTCATACTTTGTGCCTGCCTTAACGTCCTTATCAATTAAAGCAAATGCGTGAAGACCGTTGATAATATCAGCGCCCTTACTGTTTACGATACCGCGGGGAACCTTATCAATAAAAACTAAAGTTTCAGCTGCATTTGTGTGGGGTGTTACGCATACTCTGCCGTTTACATCCTCTGTAAACTCAGCTGTGCCCTTTACCCACATATTTCCCCATTCGCTGCCCCACTTCATACCCTTTTCCAAAGGAGAGTAACCGCTTACGGGAGGCTTGCGAAGGTGTTCTTTTGTGATTAAATATTCACAGTTCTTAAGCTCGCCGACTTTCTTAAGTGCTAAATCGGTGTATGCAAACTTTATTGCACTTTCGAGCTTTCTGCATATTCTTTTGAAATAATTTTCGTAGATCATTAACTGACCTCCTTATACATAAATTCTTTCCTATTGCTATTATACTGTAATAAATCCTTTCGGTCAACATAATTATTTTTCATTTAACAATTAAATAATATGGAAATAGTTTTATTATATATGGAAAAATTCCCTTGTAAGAAAAACTTTAATGTGATAATATAAAAATATAAGAATCGGAAAAAAGAAAGGAATTTTATTATGCAGTTAAAACTTATTGGTTTCCCCAAATACAAGGAATATACCCTTCCCGAAGGCTACACAGTAACAAAGTATAACGGCACCGACGCTGATATGGATGCCTGGGTAGAGTGCTGCAGAAACGGACTTGCAGGACCTAACGATACCAGAGAAAAATTTATGCGTTCCATCTGCTGCAGAAACGACGTTGATTTATACGCTGACGTATTCTTTATTGAGCACAACGGCGAGAAAGTAGCTACAATTACAGCCATTGACAAAACCGATAACGGTATGGGTTACATTCATATGGTTGCTGTACGCGAGGATTATAGAGGTAAAGGTTTAGGCAAGCCTTTAAACCAGATAGCTATGAACAAGCTTGCTGAAAATAAGGTAAGAATGTGCTACTTAACTACAGACGATTGGCGCAAGGCAGCCTGCAAGAGCTATTTAAGCGCAGGTATGTACACTGTTAACCACGACGTGGACATGGTTGACCGCTGGAAAGCTTTAATGAAGGAATTCGGCATTGAAAAGCTCCAGATGCTTAAGGAAAACGGCGAGCCTGACATTGTAATTTACGCTGACTGATAATTAAAAAGCCTGCTGATTTATTCGGCGGGCTTTAATATAATATTTAAACGAAAGGATAGATATTATGAAAAAATACGATATAGCGGCATACGTCTGGCCTGCTTACACAGGGGACGAATTAAGGTCCCGTATATTCTGGAAGGAAGGTATGGGCGAGTGGCAGAGCGTAAAAAATTCGGTAAAAAAATATCCTGAGCATAACTGGCCCCGTTATCCTCTTTGGGGATATGTAAATGAAGCCGACCCTGAGGTTATGGAGATGGAAATAGCTTGCGCCTACGAGCACGGCGTTAACGTTTTCATTTACGATTGGTACTGGTATGACGGCCGTCCCTTCCTTGAAAACTGCCTTAACGACGGTTTCTTGAAGGCAAAAAAGCCTGAGGGTATGAAATTCTACCTGATGTGGGCAAATCACGATGCCAACAATTTATGGAATATAGACCTTTCAGACGATTTCGGCGACGTGGTTAACTGGTCAGGCAAGGTCACATTTGAAAATTTCAAGACTCTTGTTCACAGATGGATAGAAAAATATTTTAAAGAGCCTTCTTATTATAAAATAGAAAACAAACCCGTGTTTATGATTTACGATTATTATAACCTGGTTTCAGGCCTTGGCGGTAAGGAGAAAACCAAAGAAGCTCTCATTTACTTTATTGAGGAAACTAAGAAAGCCGGGTTTGAGGGCTTACACCTGCAGCTTGCCGCCTGGGGTAAGAATAATTTAAACTACAGCGGTGTGGACTCAAACGGCAATAAAGAGGCTTGCGATTTTACGGAATTACCCTTCAGCAGCATCACTAACTATCAGTTTGTGCATTTTACAGACCCCGACAGGGATTATCTTGAAATATTAAAGGACGTAAAAGAGGAATACGACAGAATTGATAAGGAGTACGATATTACTTATTTCCCCCATGTTTCCGTGGGTTGGGATAATAACCCCCGCTACAAACGCTTCCGCCCCGGTGTGGTGAAAAATAACACTCCCGAAAATTTCGAAAAAGCTCTTTTAATGGCAAAGGAGTATGCGGATACTCACGCCCTTCCTGCAAACCTGATTACCGTTAACAGCTGGAACGAGTGGACGGAAACCAGTTACCTTGAGCCTGACAGCCTTTACGGCTACGGCTACCTTGAAGCAATTAAAAAAGTATTTAAATAAGCAAAAACCTGCCGGGAGAAATTTCGGCAGGTTTATTTTGTAAATATTTAGTTGTTGCTGTTTTTATGAGATGAACCGAGCTGAGTTTAAAATTACAGCTCCTCGGGTCCGTCACCTGTCCAATGTTCGTATAAATCTATACCGCGCCACAAACCGTGAAGCATCCCACGGTAGGTTGTTTCCGGAGAGCACCATTCGTCAATTCTGGTCAGACCGTAGGAACGCCAATCCGTAAAGAATCGGTTAGCCTCTTCTGTATCAAGAGTGTCATCCAGCATAGCACCGCGCTTAAGGCGTACCCAACGAAGGGAAAGCTCTGCCTTGCCAATTCTGTAAAGGCGTATGGGGTCACTCTTTACCGCTTCCTTTGCTTTATCTATAAAGCCCTGAAGAGTATCGAGAATTTCCTTTCTGAAGAGGGTAGAGGATAGGTCATCATTGAAGCCTACGTGAATATTCTCATCCTCAGCAACTTTACAGATGTAGCTGATGTATTCTCTTACGTAAGGAGCGGCATTACCGTAGAAGAAGTCGGTAAATTCGCGAATATGCTTTTGAACGTCTGTCCACGGGTCCCAAAGGAGCTTGGAGATAAGATATGCTCTAAGCTCATTAAAATCCGTACTGCCGGCAGAGGCGCCGCAACCCTGCTCATATACACCCTTTACGTTGTTTTTAGCAAATGCCTGCATATTGGGCGCAAGAACGTTCCAGTTTGGGTGGGGTGCAGGGTAATGGGCAAAGCAGGTAACATAGTCCCAAATATAAACTCTGTCACATACCGTGCCCCAGTTGCGAAGGTCGGTGATAAAATCGGAGCGGCTGCCGTCGGGTAAAAGTACGGAGCGGTCCTGGTCGCAGGCTTCAAAGCTGTGGGAGAAGCAGGCTTCTATGGAGCAAAGGCGAACACAAACATTGTGCCTTGCTCTGGTTTCTGAAGTGGGAATGGGACGTGTATGGTTATATGCAAGTGTATCGAAAATAACGTTGGGGAACTCAGGCTCAAGTCTTTCTGCAATTGCATTTACGAACTTTAAAAGTGTACCTGCAGGACTGCCTTCCTTAAGGTCGGAGGCACGGCAGGCGGGACATTCACAGTTCATCGGCCAGTCGTTCTGTGAAATTGAAATAATGCGGGTTTCGGGGTTTTTAATAAGCGCCTTTCTGACGTTTTCAGTGGCTATTTCAAGAACTTCGGGGTTAGTAAGGCACAGCTGGTTTTTGTGGCGTGTTGTAACGCGCTCGCCATTATGTAAAGCAAAATATTCGGGGTGATCCTTGCCGTAAATATCGGGGTCGATTATATTCTGGAAGGAATGAACGAACCATGTGTAAGGCATATGGCCGCCGTGTTTTTCTTTTATAATATTACAATGCCCGTTTAAGCGGCACTTTACTGCAAAACGTGCGTATTTTCTTGCCTCGTGGTAGTTATGCTGGCGGAATTCGAACACGGGTTTCTGATGAGTGCTGAATTCGGGGAGCTCTATTTTTTCCTTGTGGGGAACAAGCTCGCTTGTAGCTGTAAAAAATCGACAGCCAAGAGTTTCAAGGAGTTCATAGGCACCGTAAATAATACCTCTTTTGCCTCCCCTTATGGCGGCGTTTCCGTTTTTGGAATCGATTGTAAATTCGTCCGCGCCAAGGCTTTGGTCAAGGATAAGGGAAATCTGATTCTCCTTTTGAGTTTCTGCCATCTCAAATATCTCACCTGACATAAGGCTTAAGTAATGGCAAAGCTCCTTAGCAGCGTAATTTACCTGTTCTTCGGCATTTTCCGAAATTAAAATAGTAATTGCGGATGTGTTAGCTTTCATAATTTAATCCTCCTTTTGTGAGTGGCCTCATTATAGAAGGTTTAAATTTTGTTTTCAAGTAAACAGAAAAATATTATTGAGAATTTAGAAAAAAGAGCTCACGATTCCTTGTAAATACCGCGCTTGTTAAACTCGATTTCTTCCTCGGTGGCGTTTAAAGAACGGTAATCCTTAGGAATATCGCCCGTATATTTTTTGAAATTACGGTTAAAGGTGCGAAGGCTGTCGTAACCGCAGCGGTTGCTTATCTCAAGAACAGAAAGCTCCGTGGTCTTCAGTAAGTAGCTTGCGTGGCTGATTTTAATCATATTCACATATTCATTGTATGAAAAGCCGATGTTCTGCTTAAAGAATTTGCTCAAATAGGTATAATCGTACTTAATGCTTTCGGCTAATGTTTTTAATGAACAGTTTGTGTAGCAATTTTTCTCAATATAGTCAAGCATTGTATATAAAAGCGAGAGGTGCTTAGGCTGGTTTTCGCTGTTTAAGAATTTTTTCTCGTCAGCAAAAATACCCAGAACGGTGTATAAAATACCCTTCACTTTAAAGATGCTGTCGCCCTGTTCAATATTTTTAAATAAAGTGAAAAGCTCCGTGGGCACTGTATCGAAAAGGATGGTTTCGGGTATTTTGCTGCCCATCTTCTTAGTAAAGTGGCCTACCATATCAGGGGAAAATATAATAAGCTTGTGGCGGCTTTGCTTCTCAGTTGAGAAGGAGTGTAGGCGGTTTGGGAAAATTACTGCCAACTGACCTTCCTTAACTACCGTATTTATGCCGTCGGTTAATATGTTCAGCTCACCTTCGAGTACGGCTACTACCTCAAAGCAGTAGTGAATATGGGGAGGGTAGCTTAAATTCTCAGCTTTTTCGACCTTGAAGTATTCGGGGTTCAGCCCGTGCCAGGATTCATAAAGAGCCATAATCTTTTACCTTTTAACAGAAATAGTTTTATTTTATGTACATTTTAACTCAAATCACAAAATTTGTCCATATATAATACAACAATTGCCGTGAAAAAACAAGTTTTAGTCTGATATAATTAAAATAGATAAAATCGGAAATTCTGAAAGGACGGTAAAATATTATGAAAGAATTTTTCCCTGAGATCCCCTATATAAAGTACGAAGGACCCAAAAGTAAGAATCCCTTCGCATTCAGATACTATGACCCTGACAGAGTCATAAACGGCAAGAAGATGCGTGAGCACTTAAAGTTTGCTCTTTCTTACTGGCATACAATGTGCGGCGACGGTACCGATATGTTCGGCAGAGGTACCTTTGTTAAGAATTTCGGCGCAGAGGATGTTATGGAGGTTTACAAGAACAAGGCTTACGCAGCTTTCGAATTTATGGATAAGCTTTCCGTTGACTATTTCTGCTTCCACGACCGTGACATAGCTCCTGAGGCTGACACATTAAAGGAAACAAACGAGCGTCTTGACGTAATAAGCGACCTTATCAAGGAGCTTATGGAGAAGTACGATAAGAAGCTTCTTTGGGGTACAGCTAACTGCTTCAATAACCCCCGTTATATGCACGGCGCAGGCACATCACCTAATGCTGAGGTATTTGCTTTCGCAGCAGCACAGATAAAGAAGGCTATTGAGCTTACCGTAAAATTCGGCGGCAATGGCTACGTTTATTGGGGCGGCAGAGAAGGCTACGAGACACTTCTCAACACAGATATGAAGCTTGAGCTTGATAATATGGCTCGTCTTTTAAAGATGACAAGCGAATATGCAAGAAGCATAGGCTTTAAGGGCGACTTCTACATTGAACCCAAACCCAAGGAGCCCACAAAGCACCAGTATGATTTCGATGCTGCTACTGTTATCGGTTTCCTTAATAAGTACGGCCTCTATAAGGATTTCAAATTAAATATCGAAGCTAACCACGCTACACTTGCAGGTCATACCTTCCAGCACGAGCTTTGCACAGCAAGAATCAACGGTATGTTCGGCTCCATCGATGCTAACCAGGGCGATATGCTTATCGGCTGGGATACTGACCAATTCCCCACAAACGTTTACGATACAACTCTCTGCATGAGCGAGGTTATTAAGGCAGGCGGCTTTACTAACGGCGGTCTTAACTTTGACGCTAAGACAAGACGCGGCTCCTTTACACCTGAGGATATTGCACTTGCTTATATTGCAGGTATGGATGCTTTTGCTTTCGGTTTCTTAAAGGCTATGGAAATTGAAGAGGATGGCAGACTCGGCGAGTTTGTTAAGAACCGCTATGCAAGCTACGAAACAGGCATTGGTGCCGACATTGTAAACGGCAATATAACTATTGAAGAGCTTGAAAAGTACGCTCTTGAAAAGGGCGACGTCATTGAAGCTGTTAAGAGCGGACGTCAGGAAAGACTTGAAACAATCTTAAACGAGGTTATTTTTAACTAAATTCATTAATAATGATTCTCCTCATCCGTCTCGAAAACCGCAAACGGCTTTCTCGACACCTTCCCCGCCGGGGAAGGGGAATCATAAATCTTTAACTTATCATAAAGAGGAGAAATACTATGTACGTAATCGGTATTGACTTAGGTACTTCAGGTACCAAAACAGTTCTTTTCGATACAAAGGGCAAGGTAATTGCATCCAAAACCGTGGAGTACCCTATGTATCAGCCTCAGAACGGCTGGGCTGAGCAGGAGCCCCTTGACTGGTGGAATGCTACTGTTACGGGTATTAAGAGCGTGATAGCCGGTATTAACCCTTCTGAAATTGTTTCTATCGGTTTATCAGGTCAGATGCACGGCCTTGTTATGCTTGACAAAAATAATAAGGTGCTTCGCAAGAGCATTATCTGGTGTGACCAGAGAACAACCAAGGAATGTGAGGAGATCGAGAGCAAAATCGGTAAGGCTCGCCTTATCGAAATTACTGCTAACCCCGCTTTAACGGGTTTCACAGCATCCAAAATTCTTTGGGTAAGAAACAACGAGCCTGAAATTTGGGAAAAATGCGCTCACATTCTCCTTCCTAAGGACTACGTAAGGTTTATGCTTACAAATGAGTATGCTACCGAGGTTTCCGATGCTTCAGGTATGCAGCTTCTGGACGTTAAAAACCGCTGCTGGTCCAAGGAAGTTCTTGAAAAATTAGAAATTCCCGAAGCTATGCTGGGCAAAATGTACGAGTCTCCTGAGGTTACGGGTCATATAACAAAGGAGATTGCAGAGTTAACAGGACTTAAGGAAGGCACAATAGTGGTTGGCGGCGCAGGTGACAACGCTGCCGCAGCTGTAGGTATGGGCGTTGTGGAAAACGGCAAGGCTTTCACCACCATCGGTACCAGCGGTGTTGTATTTATGCACACAGACGAGCCTTTAATTGACAGTAAGGGCAGAGTTCACACCTTCTGCTGTGCTGTTCCCGGTAAGTGGCACGTTATGGGTGTTACTCAGGGCGCAGGACTTTCCCTTAAGTGGTTCAGGGATAATTTCTGTGAGAAAATTAAGCTCCGGGCTGAAAAGGAAGGCGTAGACCCCTACTATATTATGGACAAAATGGCGGAGGAATCTCCCATAGGCGCTGAACGACTTTTGTTCCTGCCCTATTTAATGGGTGAAAGAACTCCTCATCTGGATGCAGACTGCCGCGGTGTATTCTTCGGTATTTCCGGTATGCATCAGAAAAAAGATTTCATAAGAGCTGTTATGGAGGGTGTAAGCTTCTCGCTTATGGACTGCTTAAGCGTATTTGGTGAGATGGGTGTTGCACCTACAGAAATGCTTGCCTGCGGTGGCGGCGGCTCCAGTAAGCTTTGGAGAAAAATGCTTTCTGACATTTATAACACCGAGATTTTCACCATAAAAAGTAAGGAAGGCCCTGCTTTAGGTGTTGCAATACTTGCTATGGTCGGTGCAGGAATTTACGGTAGTGTTGAGGAAGCCTGTAAAGCCTGCATTGAAAAGGCTACGGTAACAGAGCCTGCGGCTGAGAATCACGAAAAATATATGTCATTCTATGAGCTTTACAAGTCCCTTTACCCCGTATTAAAGGAAAGCTACAAGGCTTTGGCAGCAAAATAATTAAACCAAACTAAGAATCCGTCGAGAGCTTTTAAATGCACTCGGCGGTTTTTATTTGACAAACATAATATATATGATAAAATTTAATTAAAGACAGCAATGAGCTTGAAGAATAAGGATTTATCATGAAAATATCAAAATATTTAAATATAAGCAGAATCGAATTTATTGTCACAGCCTCCTGTACGGGCAGGTGTAAGCATTGTTCTTTTATAGATAGGGTAGAAGGCAAGGCTCTTGACGGATATTACTCTGTTATTAAGGAGAAGGCTGAGGAATTAATAGAAAAGCTTTCAAAGTATTTTGAAATAGAT
>JAGBID010000258.1 GCA_017935165.1 Clostridia bacterium | reverse complement strand
GTCGCAGTGGTGGGTCCCCTTCCCCATGCGAGAAATCACTTCGTGATTACGTGCAACTTCGTTGCTACGAAGGTCGCGGTCGTAAATGCGTAGCATTTCGCCGTCGATTTGCTTTGCAAATCTGATGAGAGAGAGACAGTGATGGAGCAAACTATCCTCTTTCTCCACTCAAGCTTGGTGCAATCTCGCTTGCGCGACGGACAGGAGTAAATCCTGTCCCTACGTATATGCTTTAATTGCGTCGCAGACCATTAACGTGTCGGCGGGCGCGTACGCATACGCAAAGCGTTGCGGCGTCGATTTCGTAAGAAATCTAAAACCGAAGGGGCGGACGTAAATGCGTAGCATTTCGCCGTCGATTTCGTAAGAAATCTGGCATCACTTATCACTTCTCACTCCTCACTCGCCACAACGTGGCGCTTTGCGTCGCAGACCCTTTTCTCTTCACACTTCTCTCTTCACTATTCCCTCGAAAATTTCCTCATTTCCCTGTAAATTTTCCACAACTTTAAAAACTTTCAAAAAATTAGCCTTTTTTGGTTAACTTTTCTGCTACCCCCTCGCTATTTATGAGGGGCTTTCCCTCAAACTAATTTTAACGAAAGGGAAATTAAACGTGGAAACAAACGTAAAACCAAAGGAAAACGAAAACGCCTACAGCGACGGTTATATGGAAAGCTGTCTTTTAGGCACAATGGTATTAAACCCCAAGCTTATGGGCATTTACTGTGAAAAGCTGGAGCTTGACGACTTTACAAGTGACAGCAACAAGCTGATTTTCCATTTTCTTAAGGAGTACTCCATCTGGCACGGCAACGATATTACAGAGAGTAAAATAAACTCCTTCTTCCTGGAAATGAAAAGGAAGTCGCCCGTCTACTCTATTTTCGGTGAAAGGGATTTCTACAGCACAACCATTAAATATTACCTGTCCCTGGGCACTTTGAACGCCCCTTGGGACAATAATTTCTACCTTGGTGTGAAGAAATTAAGTCTTTTAAGAAAAATAAGCAGGCTGGATTTAAGTCCCGAAAGTATAAAAAACACCGAAGGATTTGAAGATTTAAGCAGCAGTGACATCTTAAACAAGCTCCTTTGTAAGCTGCAAAGCCTTGAAAAGGAAGCAGAAACCGAGAAAAGCGAGCTCTTAAGCGAGGATTTAGGCGCCAAACTGATGAGCCTCTTGTATAATCCACCCGTAGGTCTTAACACCCCCTTCAGCTTTATAAACGAGAATATGCAGGGTCTTTGTGACAACACGGTAACCTTCCTTGGGGGTCTTAGCAACTCAGGCAAGTCCCGTCTTTTAGTATATCTGCTTACTCACTTAGTGGTAGATTCGGGAGTCAAGGTCTGCTTAATCAGCAACGAAATGAGCAAGGAGGACTTCTACCGCATATTTTTAACCACGGTGCTAAACCTCCCTGCCCTTATAAAGCGCCACGGCGTTAAGGCAAGCGTCACCCAAAAAAAGCTTATTAAAGGCGATTTTACGGGCAAGGACGGCGCTTTGCTTCGCCCCCGTGAGAATGAAGATGAGCACAGCTTTACCCTGCGCGCTTTAAATGAAAATAAGGAGCTGAGCACCCTTTACGATATCCTTGTGTTTTTCAGGGATTATTACGAGGATTGCTTTTATTTTGTCAATTTAAGCTCCGACTACAGCCCCGAAAAGCTCAGCGCAGTTATTAAAAATATGAAACAGAAGGGCTGCAGAGTGTTCGCTTACGACACCTTAAAGGGCTATAAAAGCTCCGAATGGCAGGACTTAACCCAGACCGCCACCGCCTTCAGCGAGCTTATTAAGGGCGACAGCGACAAAATAATAGGCATTGCCACCTTCCAATTAACTGACGCCACCCAGCTTTATTCCCCCGAGGATTTAAGCAGTATGAATATTGCAACAGCCAAGCACATTATGCACGTCTGCGATAATATGCTGATGTTTATGCGAATCAAACGCGAGGATTTCGGTGGGTATGAAATTGACAACGGAGTTAAACCCAAAAATATTGACAGCAGTAACTACACAGATAAAAGCCTGGTGGCTGTTAAAATAATCAAAAACCGTTCAGGCGGCGGTAAGGATACTATCTACGCCCTTACAGCCGATTATAATAGCAATACCTGGGCGGAAAACGGAATAATTTTACCTAAGAGGTGAAATAATGAACGTTTATGAATATTCCAGCAACCCTAATCAGAGGTTTGTAGAAATTCAAAAGGAAGAGCTTGAAAAAGGCGAGTTCGCCAGCTTCTCCGTTCAGTCTATGAGCGAAGCCATGAACACATTAAGCAGCGGCGCTTTGAAGCTTTACCTCTACTTTATAATGAATAAAAACGGCTACAGCTTTTGGCTGAGTAAATCCCATTGTTGTAAGGTATGCGGGATGAGTGCGAGGACATATTTTCGCGCTTTCGATGAACTTATCAAGAAAGGGTACCTGTCAGTTGTTAACAATAAACACTTCTTTCACGAAATGCCTGTGTAGTGCCAATTTGTCACTACCCTACTGCCAATTTGTCACTACCCTACTGCCAAACTGTCACTACCATACTGCCAATTTGTCACCACCATACTGCCAATTTGTCACTAGAAATAAAT
>JAGBID010000257.1 GCA_017935165.1 Clostridia bacterium | reverse complement strand
TATAAAAGAGATAACTTATAAAATGCGTGGTGGAAATATAGATAATACGGTTTATAAAGTAGAAGCATATCCTACAGAAAATATAAAAGTTGGTGACTGTTTAATTGTATTTTTGAAAAAAGATACGAGAGATAATGAATATTATGTGATATCACCTAATATGTTTTTTTTGGCAGATAAAGATGGTGCTGTTGAAATGGATTTGAATATGATACCCGAAGACTATCAGATTTATAGATTTGAAAAAACATCAGTAGACATAATAACATTACAAAATATATTGGTTGCCGAGTCAAAAATATGGATTAGAAATAATGAAAAATAACACAAAAGCCGCCACGCAATGTGACGGCTTAATTCTATTAATTTAAATTTAATTAATTCAATACAAAGAACTGCTCGTACCAAAGGATAAAGCTGTAGAAGGACCAGATTTTCTGCATATTGCCGTTTTTACCGGACTTGTGCTCGTCTAAAAGCTTCATAAGCTCATTGGTGTTAAAGAACTTCTCGGAAATATCACTAAGGAAAGCTTTCTTAACCTTCTCGTAGTATTTATCTTCCCTGAGCCAATCGTTCAAAGGTACGGGGAAGCCAAGTTTCTTTTTGTTGGCGGTTCTTTCGGGTAACTGCTTGATAGCGGCAGAGCGAAGGGCAACCTTTGTAACCTCGTCGTGAGCACGGAAACGTGTAGGAATCTTTAAAGCAAGCTCAAGCATCTTAATGTCAAGGAAGGGAACACGAAGCTCAAGGGAGTTTGCCATACTCATTCTGTCTGCCTTTAAAAGGATATCGTACATCATCCATGTCTTCATATCGGCATACTGAAGTGCTGTAGGCTCGTCTACCTTGCCTGCTTCCTCAAAATAGATCTTGCTGTATTCCTCAGGCTTCTTTGTTACAATGGGACGCTTTAAAAACTTCTGTCTTTCCTCAGTTGTAAACACGTAGTTAGCTCTCATAAAGCGCTCGTAAGGCTCCATAGCGCCGCGGATAATAAAGTTCTTACCTGTAAAGTTCGGAAGCTTCTTAGCTATAGCGGCAGCGCCTTTTCTAAGGAACTTAGGTACGCGCTTGCTGTATTTATCAAAGTGACCGCCTGCCAAATACATGGGGTAACCGCCGAATAATTCGTCGGCGCCTTCACCTGAAAGCACAACCTTTACGTACTTTCTTGCATTCTTAGCAAGGAAATAAAGGGGAATCTGTGAGGGGTTGGGCAGAGGCTCGTCCATAAAGTACTCGATTTCGCCAACGCTGTCAAAGAATTCATCGGCAGAAACCTTGTTGCTGATGTTAGGCACACCTACGTGAGCGGAGAAATCCTGAGCGTAGGGGAGCTCACTGTATTTTTCCTCCTCATAACCCACGGAGAAGGTCTTAACGGACTTTGTAACCTTGCTTACTTCCTTAACAACGTAGGAACTGTCAACGCCTGAGCTTAAGAAACAGCCAACCTCAACGTCAGCAATCTTGTGCATTTCAACGCTCTCGGTAAATTCCTTTGTAATCTCATCTTCCCAGTAGCTTAAGTCCTTGCTCTCGTCGATATCAAACTTAATATCGTAGTACTTTTCGGTTTTAAGCTCACCGTTTTTATATTCAAAGCAGTAAGCACCGGGAAGCTTTACAACGTTCTTGAAAATTGTTCTCTCGTCGGGAATATATTCGTAGCTTAAATAGAGAGGAATCATATCCTCGTCAAGCTCTTTCTTGAAGGAGGGGTGGCTTAAAAAGCTCTTTATCTCGCTGCCGAACATAAACTCGCCGTCAGCCTGATAGATATAGAAGGGCTTGATACCAAAGTAGTCGCGGGCACCGAATAAGGTTTTTTCTACTCTGTTCCAGATAACGAAGGCAAACATACCGCGAAGCTTGGTAAGTAAACCCTTGCCGTATTCCTCAAAGCCGTGGATTAAAACCTCGGAGTCGGTTTTTGTTTTGAAAACGTGACCCTTTTCAATAAGCTCGGCTCTTAAAGACTGGTAGTTATAAATCTCGCCGTTGAACATTAAAACGAGAGTGCCGTCCTCATTTAAAATTGGCTGACGTCCGCCCTCAAGGTCAATGATGGAAAGTCTACGGAAACCTAAGGAAATATCCTCGTCCACGTAGTAGTCGGCATCATCGGGACCGCGGTGGATAATTCTATCCGCCATTGCCTTTATAACTTCGTCGTGATTCATTACACATTCGCTGTGAATGTATCCTGCAAATCCGCACATAATTTTTCCTTTCTTAGTCTCTTAAACCCTTGTTGCCAAAGTATCTCTTGTACTTCTTGAAGTAGTTGTACTGGTTTTTAAGGAAGGCAATTCTTCTCTTTAAGTTAGCATCCTTCTTATAGAAGTAGGAGTTGCAAACCTTGCCCTCTTTAATAAGTGCCCTTGCTTCCTTAAGTCTTTCTTCATTTTGACAATACTTGAAAATGATTCTGTTGGGAATAATCTTGTAAAGGGCTTTATTTGTAGCTATGGTTAAATCCATAGGCTTGTTGTAAACAATATCGTCAGCTAAGTACTTAGCAAGGTTATAGCCTGCCGCAGTTACGTAGAAGCTGCTTCTGCCCTGACGCAGGTTCATTTCAAAAAGCTTATACTTGCCGTCACGGGGGTCGTACTTCATATCGAAGTTAGCAAAACCAACGTAGCCAATGCCTTCAAGGAAGTTCTTCATCATCATTGAAAGCTCTTCATCATAACCGTTTATTATAGCTGCGTAGCTGCCAATACCTTCGGGAGTGTGCTCCTCCAGAAGAATGTTACCAAGGGAGATAAGCTTAACCTTCTTATCCTTACCGCAGTAGCAGTTCATAACGCGCATACCGCTGTCGTCACCGGGAATAAACTCCTGAATGATAAGGTGGTCCTTGTAGCTGGAGCCGTATATAGAATTTAAAATAGCGTCAAACTCTTCCTTTGTTTCAGCTACAAAGCACTTTTTCTTGTGGGGGAACTTACAGTTCCAGTAAGCAACGCTGTTAGAGGGCTTTACAATTACGGGGAACTCAAAGGGTAATTTAAATTCCTTATAATCTTCAAAGCTGACTGTTGTAGTCTTGGGGAAGTTAAAGCCGTTTTCCTCACAAACCTTATAGAAGCTTTCCTTAATGGAAAGTCTCATTAAAAGCTCCTCGCTTATGCACTCAAAAAGGTAAGTACCGCGAAGCTTTTCCTGGTTTCTTACAAGCATCTTGATATAGTTATCACCGCAGGGGACAAGCAGGAGCTTTTCACCTTCGTATTTTTTTGCAAAGTCCAAAAGTGTTTTAACAAATACTTCGTCCTCTTCAAGTCTGGGTTCAACCACGTCAACGGAAACAATGTCGCTGTTCATTGTAGCGCCAAGTCTGCCCTTGCCGATACTTACACTTTTATAGCCGTAAGCCTCGTGGAAAGAGCGAGCCATACCGTAAACGTTGATATCACTGCCCAAAAGTACGGGAATAAAATCCTGTTTCATATTTTCACCTTAACCTTTAGAATAGTAGTTGATATCCTCTGTGTAGTTAATAAGGCTGCGAAGCTCGTCTACATCCTCATCATACTCTTCCTTCAAAGCTTCAAAGTCGATTTCGGGGATATCCTCCATCTTTATCTTATCCTTGCCCTTGCCTTTACCCTGGAGCACTAAGTCGCAAAGTGCCTTACTCATAGCAAGGTTGCTTTCACTTACAGCACTAAAAAGTGTAGGAGTAACGTCAAAAATTTCCTCGCTGTTATTCTCGTTAGCCTTATAAAGGGTACGGAATATAGTATAAACTGCTGTGCTGAAATAATTAATTATAAATCTACTTAAAGACTTACTATTGATTTTTTTCACAATTCCGAATACAATATTGAGTGAGGAGCTAATGCATTTAGGAATATGGTTTTCTTTCTCCTTCTTAGGCGGTTCCTGAGGATTCTTTTTGCAGTTACCTCTTTCTTCGGTAACACCTAAAAGGAAATCGCAGGATACATCATAATATTCACTCATTCTTACAACGAAATCGAGACCGCACTCTCGGATGTTTTTTTCATAATGAGATAAAAGTGCCTGAGAAACTCCCAATTCCTCAGCTACCTTCTTTTGAGTCATTTTTCTTTCTTTTCTGAGAATAGTAATGTTCTTAGAAAAAGCGGCGTTCACAAAATACACAACCTTCCAAAATATAGAGTAATAAATTTGTATAAAAACTTACTGTATAAGTATAAAACGAAAATAACAGTTTGTAAATACTTTTTTTAACGTCAGAAGAAATAAATTTCACAAAATTTTTTATAAATATTAAGTCAAATTATACAAGAAAAGGAGAGCTTTACAATAGTAAGGCGAAATTTGAAATGAAATCATACGTAGTTCACCTTATCCGCCACGGTACAAGCGAAGGCAATTTAGAAGGAAAATACATCGGAAGGACCGAAAGTCCCATAGCAAGTGAGGGTATTCAGGAAATACTTACCTTAAAAAGGGAGTACGGCTACCCGAAGGTAGAGGCTCACTACGCAAGTCCTTCCACCAGATGTGTGGACACACTTAAAATAATCTATCCTGAAGCTGACCCCGAGGTAATATTGGAGATGGCTGAGTGTGATTTCGGAGATTTTGAAAACAGAAATATCGAGGAGCTAAAAAAAGACCCCAAGTTTATAGAATGGATAAATAACGGTCAGAAAACACCTCCGCCAAACGGTGAAAGCAGCTTTGTATTTATGCAGCGTGTGTGCAAGGGCTTTGAAATGATGGTGCAGAATATGCTGTATACAGGCACGAAAAGTGCAGCTTTAGTTACACATGGCGGTGTAATTATGACCATTTTGGCTGCTTACGGTATTCCCAAAGCAAAAATGACGGACTGGATGTGTGCACCGGGCTGCGGCTATTCCATAAGAATCACACCTAACCTCTGGTCACGCTCTCAGGTAGTTGAGGTTTTCGATACTGTGCCCTTAAGCGTAGAGGGTAACGAGCCCGACAACAGCATTATAGATATTGCAAGGGATGCTGCTGACGCGCTTTTCGGCAGCGAGGATGAATAAAAGCTAAGGGTACAATTCTTATTTATTTGACAGATATTGCTCTTTATAGTATAATAAAACGAATAAATATTTAAAAGGAATAATGAAATGATAAAAATATTAACCGACACATCCTGCGATTTAAGCTACAAGCAGGCAGAAGCTCTTGATATTGAAATACTCCCCATTACAGTAAGCTTCGGTCAGGAGGTTTACACACCTCTTGAGGATTTAAGTAACGAGGAGTTTTACGAAAAATTAAGTAAAGCAGAAACACTTCCCAAAACAGCTCAGGTAACTCCTGCAAAATTTGAGGAGGAGTTTACCCGCCATATTGAAAACGGTGACGAGGTAATAGGTCTCTTTATCAGCAAGGAGCTTTCAGGCACCTATAATAACGCTGTAATGGCAAAGAATAT
>JAGBID010000256.1 GCA_017935165.1 Clostridia bacterium | reverse complement strand
CGTCTAAGGAAACATCCTTAGGCGTTTTTATTTTACAAAGTTTAAAGACGAGAACCTTAAAAACTTTGCTTTAGCGAAGTTTTTGTGATTTCGCTTCTGCGGTTTTACTCATAAAACAAGACTGTCAGCGAAATCTGTTCAACGTCCGTACTATGGACAAAACGTATGGGTTTTGAAGTCTAAGGAAACATCCTTAGGCGTTTTTATTTTACCAAGTTTAAAGACGAGAACCTAAAAAACTTACTTTTATAAGTGAAGTTTTTGTGCTATAATTTTATTAATAAACCGATTTATGGGAGCGGGTCAAAATATTTGAAAGAGGGGAATAGCTTTGACAAAAAATAAACCGTCCTTAAAAATATGCCTTACTTTAATAATTACGGCGCTGTTAGTTTGCCTTTTAACTTCCTGCGGTATGGGGGAGAGGGAAGTGAAGGTGCCTGACACTGAGGAAGTAATCACCGCCCTTCAGAGTAAGGCAGGGGAATATAAAAATGCTTTTGCTGATTTAAAACCCATCGGAAGCTTTAAGACGGAAAATTACAGCTACCACCGTTTGCAGCAGACCTATATGGGTACGCCTGTTTTCGGCAGGGGAGTTGTTTACGTCAGCGATAAAAATGGTGAAGAATACCTTGTTACCCACAATTTAGAGGATATTCCCGAGAATATTCTTACTGAGTTCGGCCTTGACGAGGAAAGAACAAAGGCGAAAATTGAAGCCTACCTTAAGGAAAATTACCCCGAGGGTCAGTGGGAAAACCTTTATGATTTTGCATTGGAGCCAATGTATATCTGTATTTATAACCTTGATGGCACTGCAAGATTTGCCTATAATATGAACCTTTACGGCTTCAATATGGTAATTGATGCCAATAACGGCGACGTGCTTTACGCAAAGCCTTTGCTTGTACCTGAGAAGGCGAGCTTTAAAGAGAGCGGCAGCACTCTTGAGGTGCTGAAAACCCAAAAGGGCAAGTACGTGCTTAAGGATGAAAACACGGGCGTGTATATCTATACAGTTCAGGGCGGTACCTACTGTGAGAGTGATAATACCCTGAATACAGGACTTCCCATTCTTATAGAGAGTGAAGATAATATTTTCGGCAACGAAAATGACAATATGACCAAGGAGCGAATCCTGCGTGCCGAGGAAATATTAAATAATATCAACGCTGCCGATAAGTTCTTTACAGAGCTTGCAGGCGAAAAGCTTATGGAAAACACCGTGGTAATATTTGACGATGCCACAGGCGACAAAACGGGCCACAGCACGGGCGGCGGCTACGGCTACATTGGTAACTGGGTGGATATTTCCCTGGTGCCCGATTACGAAAAGGGCAACTATATGACTTCCGCCTGCATATATTTAGGCGAGGCTTACTCACAGAATCCTTCCCTGCATATCGGCACCTACGCCCACGAATACACCCACGCTTTGACTGAGAAGCTTGTAAGCTGGGCAGGCAGCCCCAATTGTGAGATTGATGAAAACGGCGCCATTGACGAAGCTATAGCCGATATTTTCGGTGAGATTATAGAAAGCCGTATTACGGGCACAAGCCCCGACTGGATAATTGGGGACAGCTACACGGTGGAAAGAAATATAAAGGACCCAAGCTCAGTGGGTTACCCCGGGTCGGTTTACGAGGCTTTACCTGCAGGTATAAGTGAAAGGCACGGCGCCTCCACCATAATTTCCCACACCGCCTACAATATGTACGTGGGTGTAAACGGCGGCGAGAAGCTTAGTATTGAGGAGCTTTCAGAGCTTTGGTACAATACTTTACTTACCCTGCCTTCCGACTGTGATTTTGTCACCTTAAGGAAGCACTTGGAGCTTGCCGCACAGAATATGGGGCTTAATAAGGAAAAAATAAAAAGCGTTAAGGAGGCTTTTAACGAGGCAGGAATCAACAGCGTCTATATATACACGGACGCCCCAACAGAGATTAAGGTTTACGGAAAAGATAACAGCCTTTTTAAGGATTACAGCGCCACGGTTGAAGCCTACGACTCCCTTTTTACAAGCAAAATGCAGTTTTCCTATAACTATAAATCAGGTGAAGGTCTGACAATTCCTTCTGACGGAAGGCTTTATAAAGTAAGGCTTGATAACACTTTAAACCCCATTGAATCCTTTGTTTTTACGGTGCAGACGCTAAACTCAATAGGTGACAAGCTGCCTGAGGAAATGGCAGTATTTTCAGGCTTTACCAAGGGTGAAGCTGAGGAAAATGAAGCCGCAGGGGAAAAGGCTGACACAGAGAAAGTCGGCTACGAAATAATCCGCCTTGAACTTTCTGACCTTGACGAAACAGGGGAGGCTGAGGGAGATTATTACTACGAATACTTAAAGCTTTCAGGCAATACCCCTGCCATCGAAAAAATAAACGCCCTTCTTTACAATAAGGCGGCGGATTTTATTAGCGGCTACCTTGATGATTCCCTTTCCGAATACGGCGAGACAGGTGTGTACTACAGCCACGTATTTACAAGGGTTTTATATAATGCGGACGGCTATTTAAATATTGAACTTGTCAAAAACAGCTACTCAGGCGGACTTCACGATAATACTAACGTTGCCCACTATCTGTTTGACCTGAGCACAGGCGAAACGGTGGGTCTGCCTGAATTAATGGGTATGGAGGAGGAAGCCGCCCTCACGCGCATAAGGGAAATAACCTACGAGCAGGCAAAGCTGGCCTTTGGCGAAACCCTTGACCCCGGCGCCGAGATTTCCATAAATTACTGGGGTATGGACGTGTATAACTCCTTCTTCTTCCTTCAGGATGGGGAAGTGTGGCTCCATTTACCCACTTACGCCCTTTCAAACTTCGCTTCAGGCTCCCGAGAGGTACCTACGGGAATATTATTAGGCGCAGAGAGCGCTCTGGAAGCAAAGCTGCCTTCAGCAGGCATAATTGAGCTTTCAAGCCTTGACAGCGACCTTGACGGCTATACTGACGACGTGGACCTTAACCCCTACGTGCCCTACAAGCCGCCCGTTATTATGCTTCACGGCAGAATAAGTAATACGGATACCTTCTTCGGTGTTAAGAATTCCATCGATAAGGAGAGAAATTCCGAGTACGGCGTAAATGACGAAAGCTTTTACACAAGTGTGGAAAACCAGAAGATTATTTCCGTGGAGGAAGGTAAGCTGGGTGAGTACCTTGAAAAGGTCCTTGGCTACGAAGCAAACAAAAATCTTTTCGCCTTCAATTACCCCAATCAGGATATGGTGGCAATAAACGCGGAGATATTCTCACAGTACGTGGATAACCTGCGTACAGCTTACAGCGGGGAGGAATATGAGGAGCTTAGTAAGTACCTTTACCCCACAAAGGCTGATATGGAAAACAAAAACGTGAAATTCATACTTGTGGGTCACAGTATGGGTGGACTTATTTCCAGATACTATATAGAAAATATGGAAAGCCCCTGTGTTTTAAAGCTTATCACCCTATGTACCCCTCACTACGGCTCCAACTTAGCTGAATTTTCCGATGATAAATTCCCCTTTGCCTTCCATGCCTGCGACGTGGATTTAAGAAAGGACGGAATGCTTTTCGGCGGAGATGAGCGAGGTTACGGCAAATTGGTTTTCAGTAATGTTTTTGAGGAGGACTACGCATACCGGAATCAGTCCGATTCATTAAAGGGCAACCGAAATACCCAGGTTAAATATTACGCAGTTGCCGCCTTAAACGCCTTCGATTATTTAGAGCCTGCCGACTCCAAGGAACAAAGCAGTATAATGGCAGAAGAGATGAAGGCTCAGCTTGAAAGCGGCGTATCCTTTATGATAAACGTGGAGAGAGATGAAACGAGCCTTAAGGCATTTAAGGAAAGCATTAATAAGTGCGTAAGCGAAATGTCCATGAGCCGCTACAACAAAGCTTCAAGGCTCCTTTTAAAGGATGGCGACGGCGACACGGTTGTTGACTACTTAAGCCAGCTTGCCATAAGGTTTGACGGCGAAGGAAATTTCGATGAAAGCCAGAGGCTTGAAAAGGCGAAGATGATTATCACCACGGGGTATATGCTCCCCTTAAATATGCTCCACACGGAAATTGCCGATAACCCCTTGCTTTACGCGGCAGTAAAAGAATTTATTGAAGATTAAAAAAGTCCGACCCAATTAAAAGGGTCGGATTCTTTTGCGTCGGATTCTTTTACTTTGATGTTATTTATTTCTCATTTCGTCGTACATAGCGTCAAGGAGGATGCGGTCGCGGTCACAGCTGTGCTCCCAGTACATAATGCCAAGGAGTCCCTTTTCCTTAACGTATTTTACCTTGTGCCTGATAGCCTTGGGGGATTCAAAGCTTACAAAGCTTTTGCCGTTAAACAGGTAGGAGGCTTCAGCCTTTTCGTCCCAGTATTCTTTAAAGTTTTCCTTGTTTAAGAACTCCTCTGTCAACTCGTAAAACTCAGGGCCGTACTGACCGATGCTTTCAGAGGGCTGTAAAAGTCCATTGTTAACGTTGGCAACACCGTCAAAGCGGCGGCAGTAGAATGCGGCGCCAACGATTAATTTTTCGTAAGGCACCCCTGCTTCGTGGAACATTTCCACAATACATTTGGTAGCTTTGTCGGAGGTATCACCCTCACTTAAGCCTAAGGCGGCGTGGTGACCTGCTTCACTTGTAAAGCCGCTTCGCATATCGTAGGTCATAAGCTGAACGTAGTCAAGAATTTTAGAGACCTTGTCCATTTCAGTTCCTTCAATAAAATATTTTCCTGCACCCACAGCATTGGAAACGATTCTGTCATTTCCCAAAACTTCCCTTAATTCCTCAAAAAGGTAGGTGTAATTTTCTTTATCCTTAGGGTCACAGTCGATGTCCGCGGAATTGTCGCAGGGGTACTCCCAGTCAATGTCAATGCCGTCAAGCTTATATTTTTCCACATCCTCAAGGCAGGAAAGGGCAAAGGCGTGCCTTTTCTCCTTAGTCATAGCCATTGTGGAAAATCCACCTGCACCCCAGCCGCCGACGGAGAGGACTATTTTAATTTGGGGCTTATAACTGCGGATTCTTTCAAGCTCAGCTAAGTTGGTCATCTTGTGAAGGCTTAAAAGTCCGTCCTTAATAAGTCCGAAGGCTAAGTTGATGTGGGTGAGTTTAGCGGCATCCTCCTTAGTAAAATAGGGGAGGTAGTCGTTATATACGTAGCCGATAAGGTAGGGTTTCATATTATTTCTCTCATTCTTCATATTCTGTTACTTCTATGGTGCCGTTTCTGCCGCTTTCTGTAATTAAGTATTGGCGGAGAATGCCGTTTTCGTCTGTGACGCTTACGCCGTAGGTGCTCATATCACCGGGGAAGCTTACCCAGACAACTATAAATGCGCCTGCACCTGATTCCTCCATATAGCAGTAGCTGTCGCCTGCGTATATTTCGCCGTCAGTAATTTCAAGGTAAGAAAGGCTAAGCTTTGTTACCTTTTCGTTAACCTGAATAACCACGGGTCTTGAGTAGCCTGTACTTTCACCGAAGCTTATGAAGCTGCCGCTTTTTAAAAGCTCCTTGTCAGCTTCACCTATAGATACCGCAGGTGCATCCAAGGGTATATCGGAAAGACAGATGTAGCCTGCCCCTGACTTTAATTTACCCCAGACCTTATTATCCCTGTCCACGGCTTCCTCAACAATTGTGAAGCTTCCTACGGGCATAGGCTCATTTACCGTGCTGTCGTAATCAGGTTCGCTGAAAATATAGCTGCCTACAAAAGGAATTTTTACAATGTAACTTTCAAATTCCTTTTCGCTTTCTGAAGCGCTCTCAGTTTCGGAAACGCTTTCGGAAACGCTTTCCGTTTTGCTTTCGGCTTCTGAAACTTCGTTTTCTGCCTTGGAAACCTCGCTTTCAGGCTTACTTTCAGGCTTGCTTTCGGGAGTTTTCGATACTGTGTCTTCCTCCTTACTTTCCGCCTTACTTTCGGAAGTCTGACTTACTGAGGTTGAGGATGTTTCGCTTTCTGCCTTATTGCCGCAGCCGAAAAGCATTGAAGAGAAAATTAAAATTACAAGTAAAAGTGCCGTAAGTTTTTTCATAGTATCACTCCTTTTTGTTTCTGCCTTTATTATATATTAAAAATACCGCCTTAGCAAGTCGGAATTTTTTGGTTGAAATTAAGCTTTTATTATTATATAATAGCTTTGATTTTAATATGGGAGTGGTTTTGTGCTTAACATTGATTTAAACGTGGAAGTGGGCAGCATACCTTATTTAATAGGTCAGGGTTTCGGTATTCTTGCCATTATTTTAGGCTTTGTTTCCTACCAGCTGAAAACACAGAAGCAGGTTTTGTTCTGCCAGGCTGTGGTAGGCGCTGTGTTCCTTGTGCATTACGCGCTTATCGGTGCGGTTTCGGGTATGGCTATGAACGTTATAAGCCTTATAAGAAACACTATTTATGCAGTAAGAGGCGGTAAGAACGACACAAGCTTCGACAAAGCCATCCCCATTGTGTTCACAGTGCTGATGGGAATTATGGGAATTTTAAGCTGGACAAACTGGTACAGCATATTTGTTTTCTTAGGCCTTGTAATAAATTCCTACTGTATGAGTTTTTCTGACCCCCAGATGATAAGAAAAAGCATTCTGATTACATCCCCATTGGTGCTTATTTACGATATTTTTGCCCTGTCCATCGGCGGAGCTGTGTACGAAAGCGTGGCGGTAATTTCCTCCGTTATCGGCATTATCAGAATGAAAAAGGATAAGTGAACATATTTACGGTACGGGATGTCCCCTTCCCCGCTGGGGAAGGCAGAATAGTGTGGGGCAACTCGCCTCCCTGCCCACGAGCAACTCGCCTCCCCTGCAAGGGGAGGAAAATTTTGCGTAGCAAAATAGGAGGGGTTGGGAAAAAGATTATCTCAATTCAATTACAACCCCTCAGTCTTTTGAAAAGTGGACAAGACACTTTTCAAAATCCAGCTCCCCTTGCAGGGGAGCCGAGAACACAACGGGGAGGGAGCCGAGAACTCCATCGGGGGGGCAACCCCTCAGTCACGTATCCGTGACAGCTCCCTCTTGCTAAAATTCTTCGAATTTATGGAGCCGAGAACAGAGCGGGAGATTGCGTCGCAGACCATTAACTGCCGAAGACAATACCGCTCGGAATTATCCGAATAAAACTGCAAGCGATAGTTTGCAATAAAACTCGTCAAAGACGAATAAAAAAAGGGAGGCTGTGATTTGCTTGTAAATCTGCCTCCCTTTACCTTTTATTTAATTAAATAACTTCGCTCTTTCTTATGAAGAGGACGCCTAATGTGTTTCTGCCGCAATGGGATGAAACTGTGCAGCCTGCTCTTGTAACAAGAATTTCATCAAACTTACCGCAAGCCTTTACTGTATCTACACACTTTTTAACGATATCGTCGCTGCAGCCTGCGTGAGTAACGAATACACGCTTGGTGTCAATATCGTCCATATTTGAAAGGCGCTCCTTTATATACTGAGTAAGTGTAACTTCGTACTTGCCTCTGTACTTTTTGCCTACGCCCATCTTACCGCACTTTACGTTGATGCAGGGCTTTAAGGAGAGAAGGTTAGCACCGAAGGCTGCAAGACCTGAGCATCTGCCGCCCTTATGTAAGAATTCAAGACTGTCAATTACGAAGGAGGCATCCACGTAAGCTGCCTTTTCTCTTGACATATTTGCAATATCCTCTGCGCAGTAGCCGTCAAGTGCAAGCTCTGCGGCATTTAAAACAAGAAGACCTGAGCCGGTTGAAAGGTTACGGGAGTCAACCACGTAAACGTTGCCTACTTCCTCGGCTGCCAAACGGCCGTTATTATAGGTGGAGCTCATTTCGCTGCTGATTGTGAACATAACAAGGTCATAACCTTCATCAGTATACTTTTTAAAGAAGCTGATGTATTCATCAAGGTTGGCAGCGCTTGTTTTGGGAAGCTCCTTTGTTTCCTCATATCTTTTGTAGATATACTCGGGGTCAATGTCCACGCCGTCGGTAAATTTCTTATCGCCGAAATTTACGCCAAGGGGTAAGATCTGAATGTTGTACTTTGCTACAAGCTCGGGACTTAAGTCACAGGTGCTGTCACTTGCTATAATAACTTTGTTTGCCATAATTCAAATTCACCTTTGCCCTCACAAAGGCTCTCCTTATAAAATACCGCAATTTGTAATATATCCGCAATATATTAGCTATATTATAGCACTTTTTTAAGAATTATTCTACAAAAGCTAATAAATTTGTTTTGGGCAATTTTAAAAAAAATGTCCCAAAATTTATTAAATTTTATTCATTTTTATTATCATTTCGCGGAAAAGGTGGCTGCGCCTGAAAAGGTTTTCGTATTCCTCACGGTGGTCAGGGGTGGGGTGGTACTCGGTAAATTCCTTTACACCCATCTTTTCAAATGCCTTTTCGGGACTTTCATAAATGCCCGATGCCACAGTGGCGTAAATGGAGGTGCCGACCGCAGGACCTTCGCTTACCCTGCCTACGTAGATGGGCAGGTTAAGAATTTCCGCATACTGCTGCATAAGGAAGGGGTCCTTGTAAGCAATACCGCCTGTGGCGTAAATTCTTTCTATCTTAACGCCTTCCTTTTTAATAAGCTCAACAAGCTCACGTGTGCCGCAAACAATGGACTGCAAAAGGGTCAGGTAGATGTCCTCAGGCTTGGTTTCAATGGATAAACCGAATATGGAAGCCTTCAGGCTTAAGTCGCAGGGGGCGTTGCGGCTACCGTTAAAGAAGTCCGTGGCGACCATTCTGTTTTCCCAGGGGTTTCTGATTTTATCACGGAGAATTTTGTGGGTTGTTACACCCTTATTTACAGCTTCGCTTTTAACTTCCTCGGGCAGGGCATTCTCCATATACCACTGGAGCATATCGCCTGTGCAGTTTTGCCCTGCTTCAATACCGAATTTACCCTTGTTGTAACCGCCCTCGGCAATACCGCAGATGCCTTCAATTTCGCGCATCTCCTTGCTTTCCAATGAAAGGACGTTGCTTGTGCCTACAACCAAGGTGCCGTCGCCTTCCTTTAAAGCGCCTAAAGCAATTAAACTTGTGTGGCCGTCAATAACGCCTGAAGCAACTACCGTATCTCTGTTTAATCCGTACTTTTCACACAGCTCTTCCTTCAAATAACCTGCCTTCTCGCCGTAGGAGATAACATCGCCGCGTAAAAACTTCTTGTATTCCTCTGCAAAACCCTCGCGGAGGCTGTTTAAATAATTGTCACTTGGGAAACCGATGTCAAGGAAGTAGGAGCTTTTGTAGCTCATGGCACCAACGCTTCGTTTGTTTAAGCCTGTTAATTTATAGGTAAGGAAGTCGCAAAGGTCAAAGGCTAAATCAATTTTTCCGTAAACCTCCTTGTCTTCGTCCCTGATTTCAAGTATTTTCGGGATGGTCCATTCGCTGGAAATGGTACTGCCCGTTCTTTTAATAAACTGCTCGTCCATTTCTTTTGCTAAGGAAAGAGCCTCCTGCGCCTGGCTTTCGGCGGTGTGGCGTTTCCACAGCTTTATCTGTGCCTGCTCTCTGCCTTTAAATTCAGGCAGGTCAGCTAAAACGGTGCCGTTTTCATCCACGCATACCAAAGTAAGGGAGGTGGCGTCCACGCAAATTCCCTTTACTGTGTCACGGTATTTTTCACAGCTTAAGTAGGTCATAAGCTCGTCAAGGATGGTTAAATAATCCTCACTTGAAGCTAAGGCACCCTCCATAACGCCGTGGGGGTAATTTATGCTTTTCTTTAAAAGGGTTTCGCCGTTTTCGGTGTTGATAAGCACACCTCTGGCGGAAAGTGTTCCGTAGTCAATTCCTATTACCGTTTTCATATTTTACTCCTCTTAATAAGATAATTGGGATAAAGCGCTGTTATTCTTTTGATGGGAATGGGGGGTGTAATTGAATTGAGATAATCTTTTCCCAACCCCTCCGAGTTTTACTTCGTAAAACCCACCTCCCCTTGCAGGGGAGGCGAGTTGCCCGTGGGTGGGCGGCGAGTTGCCCCACACTATTCAGCCTTCCCCTTGAGGGGAATGGGGGTAAATGAACGCAAGCGTTCAAAGTGGATGAGGTGTAACGTAACCTACACTAATATTCTTCCACCTCATCCGCCTCGCCTTATGGCTTCGACACCTTCCCCTCAAGGGGAAGGCAGTATTGTGCGTCGAAAGGCAGTATTGTACACGCTGCACCTTAAATTTATTCCACGCAATTTCTGAACTTTTCGCCGTTTTCTTTAATACTGCCGTCCTTTGTAAAGAGGGAGGAGGTACCCAGAACGAAAATATCCGCACCTGCTTCACGCATTTTTATGCCGTTTTCGAAGCTTACATTGCCGTCCACTTCAATTCTTACGTGACTGAGCTTGTTTTCGTCAAGGTATTTTCTGAGCTTTCTTATTTTGCTCAGAGTAAAGGGAACCATTTTCTGCCCTGCAAAGCCGGGGTTTACTGTCATAATAAGTACTGCGTCCACAATGGGTAAGACCTCCTCAATAACTGAGATGGGTGTGGCGGGGTTTATTGCCACCATAGGGTGGGCGCCCTTTTCACGGATAAAGGAAAGCGCCTTTTCAAGGTGGTTGGTGCTTTCGTAGTGGATGCTTACGTACTCGTTTTCCTGAATGTCAAACCAAGGAAGCTTATCCTCGGGTCTTTCTATCATCAGGTGGATATCAAGGGGGATATTTGTGGATTTTCTTAAATTCTTAATGGCGTCGGTGCCCAGCATAAAGTTATTAACAAAGTGCCCGTCCATAACGTCTGCGTGTAATAGCTCTGTCCCGATGTCCTCAAGCTCCTTTAAAACTCTTTCGCCGTCCTTCCACATATTAAAGCACATAACGGAAGGGGAGATGATGGATTTATGCATAATAATTACCTTTTCCTTGTAAATTGTAATTTGCTTTGCTATAATGAATTATAAATTAATATTCCTTTTTAGGCAACAACTATTTTCGAAAGGATGCATAAAAATGAAGATTGAATTATTTGATATAAGCTTAAATGAAGGTATGAAGGCTGAGCTTATCGCAAAGGAAACAGAAAATAAAGTAAGCAAGTACACCTTTAAATTAAGCTGGACAGAGGAAAACGCAGAAAAGGACGACAAGTTTGTGTTTAGCTGGAGCACTCCTATGGTCGGAACAATGTACGGCTTTCACCCCAAGTGCGTAATGCGACGCGACATTATGCGCTCCTGGGACGGCGCTATCAGCCATATGTTTTCCGACGGCGCACCCCTGCACGCTTATTATGACGGTCACGGCAGAAATAAGTACACTATGGTTCTTTCCGAAGCCAAGATGCTTACAAAAATACAGAACGGCGTAAATGAATCTAACGGCGATTTGAGCCTTAAGTTTACTTTAGGCACCTGGCAGTATACTAAAATATACGAAACTGAGTTAATTATAAGAATAGACGAAAGGGATATTCCCGTGTTTGACGCCATAGCCTCTGCCTCCAAATGGTGGGAGGAAATCGGTCTTACACCTGCTTTCGTGCCTGCAGCAGCCAAGGAATCCTGCTACTCCTTCTGGTACTCCTTCCATCAGGAAATAAATGAAAAGGACGTGGAGGAGGAGTGCAAAAGAGCTAAGGAATTAGGCTTTGACGTATGTATTGTTGACGACGGCTGGCAGACGGACTTCAGCTCAGGCTATACCTACTGCGGTGACTGGGACCCTTCACCTAAGAAATTCCCCGATATGAAGGCTCACGTAAAAAGAGTTCACGATATAGGAATGAAGTACGTTTTGTGGATAGGCATACCCTTCCTTGGTAAATTCTCCAAAAGCTTCGAAAAATTTAAGGATATGCGCCTGAGAGAGCGCGATAACCACAAAGGTACAGAATTTATCCTTGACCCAAGGTACAAGGAAGTCAGGGAGCACATGAAAAGCAAATGTGTAAGAGCCTTGAAGGAATGGGAGCTTGACGGCTTAAAGCTTGATTTTATTGACAACTGGGTGGACAGACCCGACAACGCACCCTATAACGAGAAGATGGACATCCCCTCACTTCAGAATGCCGTGGATGCATTTTTGTCCGAAACCATTAAAGCTCTTAAGGAAATTAAACCCGACCTGCTTTTGGAGTTCAGGCAGAGCTACATCGGACCGCACATGAGGAAGTTCGGCAATATGTTCAGGGTAAGCGACTGCCCCTACGACTATACGGAAAACCGTATGGCTGTCCTTGACTTAAGGTCATATATGGGCGAAAGCGCAGTACACAGCGATATGCTTATGTGGCACAAGGATGAAAGTCCCGAGATGAACGCCCTGCAGATTATCGGTATTATATTCGGCGTTATGCAGTATTCCTCAAAGCTTAATGAGCTTAGTGAAGCTAACAGAAAGATGAGTAAATTCTGGCTTAATATTAAAAAGGAAAAGCGAGATCTGCTTTTGGAAGGCAAGCTTAAAACCTATGACCCTGAGCGAAACTACACCTGGGCAGAGTCTGTAAAGTGTGATGAAAGCTTTATAGCCGTTTACTGTGAGGATAAATGTATTAAGCCTGATCTTAAAAATACATCCTATATTGCTAACGGAACCACGGAAGGCAGGGTAATTGCCGAGATAGAGGGCGATTACAGCGCAGCTTTCTATAACTGCTACGGCGAGGCAGTAGCTGATGAAGAAATAAGTAACAGCGAAAATAAGCTGACTGTATTAAATATTCCCGTTGGCGGATTAGCCGTACTAAGGAGAAAAGGAGAGTAAAATTTATGATAAACGAAGCATTAAGACTTAAAGCCGAAAGCTTAAAACCCCGGCTTATTCATAAGGAAATACGTCCCGCAGCTTTAGTGGAGGTTAACAGGGACGAAACTACCTTTATGAAGTACAGCGCAAAGAAAATAAGCGACATTACTTACCCCATAAGCTTAAAGGGCGGCGAGAGTATCGTTCTCGATTTTGGTAATCACTATACAGGTTACCTCAATTTAAGCACGGTTACCTTAGGTCAGATTTGTGACAGCCCCGTTAAGCTCCGCTTTATATTCGGCGAAATGCCCCACGAAATAGGAATTTCTCCCGAAGAATACAAGGGATGGATAGGCAAAGGCTGGATTCAGGAGGACTTTAAACCCATTGTGTTTATGCCTTACAAGGGCTCCTTGGAGAGAAGATATTCTGCAAGATTCCTTAAGATAGAGCGCCTTGACAACGCACCCTTCCCCGTAGGTATTACGGATATCTATATGGACGCCACCTCCGCAGTTGATTTGGAAAGCGCCCCCAAGCTTAATAGCGGCGACGAATTATACGATAAAATTTATAATATCTCCCTTAACACCTTAAAGGAATGTGAACAGGACGTTTTCGAGGATGGCCCCAAGCGTGACCGCCGTCTGTGGATAGGTGACCTTCGCGTGCAGGCACTTACCGATTACTACACCTTTAAGAATGTAAATTTAATCAAGCGCTGCATCTACCTTTTTGCATCCTGCATTATGGACTGCGGTCTTGTACCTCCTTACGTATTTCAGGATAGTCCTCCTTACGTTGATAACTGGAAGTTCCAGGATTATTCCCTGTACCTTGTTTCCTGCCTCTACGATTACCTGACGGAAACAAAGGACGAGGAGTTTGTTAAGGAGCTCTGGCCAATAGCTGAGGATCAGATTGAAAAGGCTATAGGCTTCTTTATGCCTTATAAGGAAAATTACGTGGACAGATTCTTCATCGACTGGTGCCCTGACCTTGATAAAGCTATTGCATCTATGTGCACCGTAGCTTACGTTGTTAAGCAGGCGATAGAGGTTAAAAAGCACTTCGGTATGGATACAAGTGTTTACGAAGGCTATTTAGCTGAGCTTAAGAAGGCTATAAATTACCATTATGATGAGGAAAGCGGCTTCTACACCAAGGGTCAGCTTAGCTGGCACAGCCAGATCTGGGCGGTTTTAGCCGAGGCTGTTGAAGGTCAGGAGGCTAAAAAGCTTTTAATCAGGACTAAGGAAGCAGACCCCAAGTATAAAATGCAGACTCCTTATATGATGAATTTCTATATTGAGGCTATGGTCAAGTGCGGTATGAAAGAGGAGGCTCTTTCTTACATACGCGAAATCTGGGGCGGAATTATTGATGCAGGCTTTGACACCTGTCCCGAATACTTTGACCCCAAGAATCCCGAGTTTTCAGCTTACGGCGGCCACTACATAAATTCCTGCTGCCACGCCTGGAGCTGCACACCTGCATATTGGCTTAAGAAGCTGCTTTAATTTTGTGTTTGCAAACTTATCCGTAGGGACAACATTAATGTTGTCCGTTGCCGAAAGGCAAGATTACACAAAGCCTGCGTGGAGCATACCGAACTCTTTTACAATCCGATAATTATAACAACAACCCCTCAGTCACGTATCCGTGACAGCTCCCCTTACACAGGGGAGCCAAGTTGCCCGTGGGTTGGGGAGGCGAGGTTCCCGTGGGTGGAGCTGAGTTGCCCCACACTATTCTGCCTTCCCCTTGAGGGGAATGGGGGTAAATGAACGCAAGCGTTCAAAGTGGATGAGGTGTAACACAACCTGCACTAATCTTCTTCCACCTCATCAGTCTCGTAAACTGCAAGCAGTTTTCTCGACAGCTTCCCCTCAAGGGGAAGGCTGTATTGCGTCGCAGACGAAACTTGTCAAGATTAGTGGACAGATAAAAGAGTGAAAAAATGGTTTGGAATGGCATAATTGATACCTGAATGCAGTCGTTCGGAATTGTAATAAAGCTCAATATACTCAACAATGGTTCTTGCTGCTTCTTGAAAT
>JAGBID010000255.1 GCA_017935165.1 Clostridia bacterium | reverse complement strand
GTGTGCTCTTCCGATCTTAAGAGAACCTATGGTAATCAATATAACCACTGCAACAAGTAAAAACACAAGCTTTTTTTCATTTCCGAAGTATTTGATAAGTCTTCTTAAAGCTTCACCGCGATTTTTAGCCTTTTGGGGCTGACCGAATCTGCCGGGAGGACCTCCTCTGCCTGGACCTCTGCCGCCACCGCCCTGGAAACCTCTATCCTTAAAAGCAAACTTTTCGCGGTGCTCACCCATTTTTTCAAAGCCCTTAGGGAGATTGGGGTCAATATTTTTAGGTGTATTTTCTTTTTCAGGTATATTAACGGGAGGTTTTTTCATATCTTTCATCTTTTCCATTTTTAAGCCTCCTCATCAATAATACTGTCGTCTTTAAGCTGTGAGTAATAAATGTCACGGTAAACTTCGCTTGTTTCCATAAGCTCGTCGTGGGGTGCACAAGCGCTTATTCTGCCGTTTTCAAGGACTGCAATTCTGTCCGCATTTCTTACGGAAGCTATACGCTGAGCAATTATTATCTTCGTTAAATCGGGGTATGTTTCATTTAAAGCTTTGTAAAGCCTTGCTTCTGTTTTTAAGTCCAGTGCGCTTGTTGAGTCATCAAAAATGAGTATCTCTGCATCCTTTATAACCGCACGGGAAATTGAAATCCTCTGCTTCTGTCCGCCTGAAAGTGAGTGGCCGCCCTCAGTAACGAAGGTAAAATAGCCGTCGTTTGTATCGCAGATAAAGTCGTCTGCCTGAGCAATTGAAGCCGCTTTCTTGATTGTAAGGGGGTCAGCATTATCCTTACCGAAACGGATGTTAGCTTCTATAGGACGTGAATAAAGCTCTGCCTTTTGAAGTACTATAGCTATTTTACTTCTTAAAGCTTTAAGGTTGTAGTCCTTTACGTTAACTCCGTCTACATAAACGTCACCGCTCTTTGTGTCATAAAAACGCGGAATTAAGTTAACCAAGCTACTTTTACCGCTGCCCGTTGAACCTAAAATAGCCAGTGTTTCACCGGGATTTACCACTAAATCGATGTCTTCCAAAACGTTCTGTCCTGAAGAATTGGGATAAGCAAAACTTACGTTTCTGAATTCAATTTTACCGTTGTTTTCCTTTGTCTCTGTGATCTCACCGTTCTTAACAACTTCGTTACTGTAAAGTACCTCGTTAATACGGGTGATGGAAGCACCCACTCTGGGAATCATCTGGAAAATATTGGAAACTGCCATAACACCGAATAAAATCATTGATACATAGGTAAGTGATGCCATAATTTCACCGGTTGTCAAGTCACCGTTGTTCTGAACAGTAATACCGCCAACAACTATAATGCATATAATGCAGGTGTTAAGTACAATATTTAAAATAGGACCCATAAAAGCAAGACGTGTGAAAACCTTCAGGCTGATTTCTACAAGATCCTGATTAGCTTTATCAAAGCGTTTCATTTCATAATCTTCTTTAACGTAAGCCTTTACAACTCTTGCACCCGCAACATCCTCTTGCATTACGTTATTTAAACTATCCAGCCTTTCCTGAACTATTTTAAATAAAGGTGCTGCTTTTCGTGAGAAGAATATAACAAAGAATGCTACAATCGGTAAACCGCAAGCTGTAATAAGCATAAAGGTGGGTGACTGTCTGTAAAGCATTATAATACCGCCTACAAACATAAATAAGCTTCTTACCGCAAAACGCATTGCCATATTAACTGTGTTCTGAACCTGAGTGACGTCGTTGGAAAGTCTTGTTACCAAAGAACCTGTGGAGAACTTGTCCGTCTGCTGGAAGGAGAGGTTCATAATTCTTTTGAACACGTCTTTTCTTAAATCGTTACCAAAGCGCTGTGCACCCATATTGGCAAACACACCGCAAAGAATACCGCTGGCTGCACCTAAGAACACTAACAGTATCATCCTCAAACCGACACTTATGATAATATCCATATTCTTGCCGATAACGCCTTCGTCAACAATTGTTTTCATTAAGTCAGGCTGCATAAGGTCCATCATGATTTCGCCCACCATAAAGAGGGGAGCTAAAAGGCACCAGAACCAGTATTTTTTAAGATACTTAAACATTTAAAATTCCTTTCTGATGACCTCGGTAAGCTTTTCAATCTCCCTGACCATCTCTCTTTCTTTTTCTTCACCTAAGGCTTTTGTTATAATGGCATCTGCCTCCTTGATTTTTTCAAGGATACGCCTTGCACACTCCTCGCCTTTTTCAGTAAGGTAGAGCATACTGTAACGCTGGTCCTCGTGGTTTATTTCTTTGCGAATAAAACCGCCTGAGTGCATTTCCTTAATAGTCTGGCTGACTGCAGCATAGGTGGTACCGCAGAAAGCAGCTATCTCCTTTTGGCTTACCCCCGGTTTTCGTGACAGATACATAATGATCATTCGGTAAGAATCCGGTACGCCTGATTCCTGAGCCAGCTTTTTCATATAGTTCTGCCATTCCTTATGGGCATGCATAACGGTAAGCATTAAAGGCCTTTCTTTCATAACTCCCTCCCGAATAATTAATTAATTACTTAATCATTATAGTATCTTTTACACCTAATGTCAACCTTATTTATGATTTATGTGTATAATTATTGACAATCAGGTTTATTTGTGATAGACTTGTTTTATAAAAGGTCTACTGTATATAAACCAACAAGGAGGTAACTATAATGAACGAAAACAAAATGACTTTAGCGCCAATCGAATCAAAATTCGCAGATATTATATGGGAAAACGAACCCATTAACTCCGGCAAACTTGTCAAACTCAGCGAAGAAAAGCTTAACTGGAAAAAATCCACAACCTATACCGTACTTAAAAAACTCTGTGACAGAGGTATTTTTATCAATGAAGAAAGCACGGTGCGTTCACTTATATCCCGCGAGGATTTCTATTCACTTCAAAGCGAAATATTTGTTGAGGAAACCTTTGAGGGTTCATTACCTATGTTTCTGGCAGCCTTTTCAAGACGGAAGAAATTAAGCGATAAAGAAATTGATGAGCTTTACAAACTGCTCGAAGACGCGAAAAACAAGTAATATATTCAAACGACACTTAGAGAAAGGTTTGAACTATGGAAGTAAGACATTATAGCAGGCGCTATAGCCTTCTGTACGACATTTACTATTTCCTTAAAGACTTGAGTATAGATGATATTTTTATCGGTATTTTGGAAATGAGCTTCGCAGCAGCTGTAATAATTCCTCTGATTCTTATTATAAGAAAGCTTTTAAGCCGCTCACCGAAAAAATACAGCTATTTCCTTTGGTCTGCAGTATTTATAAGGCTAATACTCCCGTTTAAATTCAATATCCCCATAGGTCTTGGTAAAGGAATCAGCATTGAAGGCTACAGCCTTGAAAACAAGGGTATAAGCTTCGAAAGCTCGGCAACCGCTGCCATAAATGCTCTTGGTGATTTAACAAGCGGAAACACAAAGCTGCAATACATTAAAGGAAGTGAAAACTTCTACCCCGCCCCCACCTGGGAAATATTCCTGAATTTCGGTAAATACATCTGGCTTTTCGGTATGATAACTATGCTTGTTTTAGGAGTTATATCGGCTATAAAGCTCAATAAAAAGCTTTCCGCTTCAGTTTACCTGAATGAAAATATCTACGCTTGCGATTATATTGACACCGCCCTTGTAAAAGGAATTATCCATCCCGAAATTTATTTAAGCTCCAAAATAACAGAAGCAGAGGCAAGGTATATATTATTTCACGAAAAATTCCACCTTAAGCGTCACGACCATCTTTTAAAGCTTTTAGCTTTTATACTCCTATCCATCAACTGGTTCAACCCTCTTGTGTGGCTTTTCTTTATATATTTCAGTGAGGACATGGAGCTTAGCTGTGACGAAGCGGTACTTTCCTATTTTGGCGAAAGTGACCGTGAGGAATATAACAAAACAATGCTTAACGTCACTTTAAGGAGCAAAAGAAATATAAGCACTGCCCTTTATTTTGGTGAGGGAAGCCTTAAGAAAAGGCTTAAAAACGCCGTTAATTTCACTAAACCCACCAAAGCTATCACCATTATTTCAACTGCGGTTACTACCCTTTTATTCTTTTTACTTATTGTTTCCAACAGTATAACGGCAATGGGTAATCTCAATACTGAGAATTAC
>JAGBID010000254.1 GCA_017935165.1 Clostridia bacterium | reverse complement strand
GCCCGTTATCGCAGAGCCCGAGATTGAAGAAACGGTTATTGTAGAGCCTGAAATTGAGGAACCCGTTATAGTTGAGCCCGAAATTGAGGAACCTGTTATCGCAGAACCCGAGATTGAGGAGCCCGTTATCGCAGAGCCCGAGATAGAGGAACCTGTTATAGTTGAACCCGAAATCGAGGAACCTGTTATCGCAGAGCCCGAGATTGAAGAACCCGTTATCGCAGAGCCTGAAATTGAGGAACCTGTTATCGCAGAACCCGAGATTGAAGAAACTGTTATTGTGGAGCCTGAAATCGAGGAACCTGTTATGGAGGATATTTACTCCGATGTTTCTGTTGCTTCCGAAGAGACAGAAATGGTGGAGGAAAATAATTTTGAGGATCTTTCCAGCGATACAAAGGGCAAGTCAGATGATCTTTTAGAAATAAAAGCTGAAATAAAATCGGAAAGTGAGCCTGTAAGAAGGTCAAGAAGAAGACCCAGAAGAGAGCCTGCCGCCACAGAAAATAAAGTACCTCCCATTTTCGGCAGTATGAATACTACAGAAAGCACGGAGGAAACCAAGGAGCTTGAAATCCCTGAAGAGCCTGCAAAGGAAGAAATAAAGGAAGAGTCCTGCAAAGCTCCCGTTACATACACAAACACAAGCTATAAAAACAACTCTTATACCGATTCTTACAGAAGAGAAGAAGTTAAACACGATGAGACCTTCGATAAGATATTCGGTGATGATAAAAAGAAAAGCGACAAAAAGGTTAGCCCTGCCGTGCTTGCCGCACTTATCTCAGTAGGCGTAATCGCTCTGGTTGTGGTTGTAATTCTTCTTATCATAGGTCTCGGCGGTGAAAGAGGCGCTGCCAACATAGTTTTCCAGAAGGACAATATGCTTTACTCAGCTAACCTTGGCACAGGAAAAGCCGAGCTTATCACAGAGGAAGCTAATGCAGATTCATCTGTAAGCTTAAGGTTTGCTGACGATACAACCTATATAAGTGAAGACGGCAGTCTGATGATTTATACGGATAAAACCGAAAGAAACGACGACGGATTTACACTTTATATGAAAGAAGCGGATGCCCAAAGCGGCACCGCTTCTCTTATAGATGGGGATATTTATCAGTATACCTTAAGTGAAAACAACGAAACCATCGCTTATTTAAAGGGCAAAGAGGGTTCTTTTCGTATTTTCGACATAAAAGAAAATGGCTACGAAACTGTGGACACTTCCGTTAAGTTGCTTTTTGTAAACAAAAGCTGTGACAGATTTTTATACCTTCTTGATAACGGCGTCCTCTATATGAAGGACGGCAGAAGCACGCCCAATAAAATTTCCGATAATGCTGAGATTGAGTTTGTTGACAAGGTGCTTGAGCAGATTTATTTTACTGAGGATGGCGAGCTTTACTTATATACCTGGCAGGAAAAAAGCAAGCATATTGCAAGCGAAGTAATAAGCCTCAGGCAGGTTACGCCCGACGGCAAAATTTACTACGTAACAGAGAGAAGCGAAGCCTACACCCTTTACGATTTTATTGATGACAATATGCTTAAGGCGGATGAGAAAATAGAGGAGCCCGAAAAGCCTGTGGAGCCTTCATTTTTCCCTGAGCTTGAGGATATTAAGGATGAGGTTTCCGAGGAAGAATATACCTTATTCCTGCTTTTCTATGAAATGGGTTTTTTCGGACCTGAGGAAGAGGAGTTTTTAGCTCATTATTATGAGGAGAGAATGTTCGCTTATGAGCAGGATATGATATTGTACGAAAAAGCTCTTAAGGAATACGAGAATAAATTAGCCCGTGATGAATTAAGAGCCGCACTCAAGGAGTATCCTTTGGACAAAGCCTTCTATAATCTTTATTACTATGACGGAAAAGAAAGCACGGTTGTTACCAAGTACACCCATATAGGTGCCGAGGAAGGAATGTATATCGACGATTATTTAACAGAGACCACACAAAAGGCAGTAATAAGGTATTCTGAGTACGATACTCCCAGCGGAAAAATGAAGCTCAGCGAAGTAAATTCTGTTTCCGACGCTTACGAAAAAGCTCAGAGCTTTTTCAGCCGTGTGCCGAAAACAAAGCTTGCCATAAAGGCAAAAAATATTGAGCTTCCCTATAACCCTGAGATATTCTACCATTATTTCAGCGAGAGTATGGATTTCCTCTATATTTTAGGTAACAACAATTACGGCGAAAAGGGTAATCTTTATAAAATAGCCATCGGTGAAGCTAATTTGGGCGAAATGCAGCGAATCGAAACGGACATTTACTACGAAAGCTTCTTCGTTTCAGGGGATGATATTTTCTACCGTAAAAACAGCTCCCTTTATTATAACCGCGAAGAATTAGCTGAATATAAAAATAACGGCTTATACAGTTCTCTTGAAAGCAGTTTTAAATATATAAAAGAAACCGATACTCTTTATTACATTAACCGTGACGGCGCATTCACTATAAAAGACCTTGCAAATGGCGAAGAAAAGCTAATAGACAGCGGCGTTTACTCTTTCTATGTGTTCGATAACGGTGAATTTTACTACAAGAAGGAAGAAATTGACGGTGAATTCAGCGTATACACGGTTATAAAGGATAAAATCACCCTTATAGCAGAGGACGTTGATAACGTAAGAGCCGTTGACAGCAGCAGGGAAAGAGATATGCGCGAGAATATAGACGGTGCTTTAGATGGCTTAGCGCCTTTATACGTACTTATGTAAATCAAGTTTAAACAGTCGGAGATATCTTCGGCTGTTTTTCATTTTCAAAAAGTTCTTGCCATACAATACTATGTATGGTAATATAATAGTGGAGTTAAGTGCAATACTGATATTCAGAAAGGTGGCGAAGTTATGAGTAAACTGAAAGAAAAAGTCTTGAAATTAGTGAAGGACAAAAAATTTATTGCAGGATTTATTTTAATTATTGCAGCCTTTGCCATATTTGCAATTAATAATCAGGACCCTACGACTATTACGGTTTACGGTGACATCTTTTACCTTAAGAATAATAAACTTTACACCGCAAACGTAGAAACAGGTCAAAAAGGCTTTGTGGCAGACTTAGGCACCACACAGAACGAAAGCATAAAGAAGGTTTACAATGCCGTGTACGCTGCAAAAGATAAAAGCGGAATAATAGTTCCTTCTGATATAAAGAATACGGAGGAAGGCGTCACTCTTTTTTACAGCTGCAAAAAGGGTACAGCTTTAATAGATGAAAAAATAAAAACGTACTCCTCAAGCGTAAATATTGAAGCCATAGCTTACGTAAAAGGTGAAAATAATGAGCTTTATTTATGGAAGGAAGGAAAAAGAGAGCTTATAGCTGAGAACGTTGCAGTAGTTTATCTGAGTGAAAACGGCGAAAGCTTAAGCTATTATACCTACGGCAAATCAGTTTACCTGAAAGAAACGGGCAAAGATTCTGTACTTATTTCAGAAAACGCCATCCTTGAATATTTCGGAGATAATATTATTTATTATATAGAGGATGGTTCTCTGTATAAATATAACGGCGCAAAAGAACTGATAGATACGAGTGTGGCAACCCTGAAAAGTGTTGGTATAAATGGGGATATTTTATATCTCAAGGAGCGAAAAGAAATTTTTACCTACAAGGATATTATTCTTGATAAGGAAAGAATAACTGAGGAAAGCTCTGCCTACGATAAATGGAAGGACGTGAAAATAGAAAAGTACTATTACACCCTTATATACAGGGATAGGGATAAAACAGAGATCATAACCGACAGATTCAGGTTTGGTGATACTTTAAGGGAAAGAAAAATAGGTGACCATATAAGAAAAGCCGAGGGGAATGTTTCTTTAAACTTTAGTCTGGACAAAAATTTTGAGGACGGCATCTACGTATACGGTAACAAGGGTGCGGAATTCGTAAAAGCAAAGCTTGATGGTGAATACGGCGGCTATGAAAGTTTTAAGGGTAATTATTCCGAAAACGTAGTTTATCCCTATAAGAAAAGCGTAATGGACGTTATTATGAACGAAGGCGAAGAATACTATGTTAAAAGACCGTCAAGGGGTTATTTAAGCCTTTTTTATAAGAACGGCTCACAGGATAATATGGTTGATTCCCTTGTGGGAAGAGTTTCCGTAACAAATAAGGGGGACGCCTGGTATTTGAAAGGCAGGGGCGGCGAAAAGCTTGAACTGTATTCCTTAAGCGGAGCAAACAAGAGTAAAATTGCGTCGGGCATTGAGGATGTGTTCGATATGAGCGACGTAAGAACAAGGGAATTTTACGAGTTTACAGCCAATAAGGAAAGACTTTCGCAAGTTCTTGATTTAACTAAAATTTCATACATCAGTCCGGATATGACAGGTCCCAATTCATATTCATATTCAGGCGGGAGCTTCTGCGGTACGGTGGATTGAATTAAATAAAAATAAAAGCTTTGGATTTTAATTAAGTCCAAAGCTTTTTTGTATGGTTTAGTTATTTATTCCGTGGTGGGCGGTAGGGCTGTGGGGGTAAAGGGCGCTGAAGG
>JAGBID010000253.1 GCA_017935165.1 Clostridia bacterium | reverse complement strand
TGGCCGCTGTCCCAGCAGAAACCCACGGTGTCATCGTCCTTAAAATACTCCATAAGAGCGTAGAGGTATTCTTCGCCTTCTGTGTTTTCAAAACAGATTTTAATACCGTATTCTTTTGCTTTTTTAACAATTATGCCGTAGTTTTCAAAGCCGTACTTAGTTTCGCCAAAGGTGTATCCGAAGCCTATCCAAACGTGGACTATCATTTTATCTATGCCGCATTCATGGCAGACCTGAAGGTCAAAAAGAAGACGCTCAATGCCTTCTTTGGATATATTTTCGTCTTTATTCCACATTGTGTGGGCTTCACCGAATTTTGCATGGAGGTATTCTACGGTAAGGCCTATGCTTCTTGCAGTGGCTGCCATTCTTTTTATGTTTTCAAGTTCACCGCAGTCAAAAGAAATTGCCTCGAAACCGATATTTTTAATAAGCTTTATGAACTCATCTGTTTCGTTTCCGCCAACCGAAATACCGATTTTCTGTTTGTACATATAATCACTCCGTTCGTTTTATTAAGATTATTATATAACTAAACATGTAAAAAATAAAGAGGAAAAGCCTGTGCCTTTCCTCTTTGTGTTAATTATTCTTCGTCGTCCTCATAGTCTTCCTCGTCGGAATCTATATCGTTAAGGTCGATATCGTCGAAGTCACCGCTTTCTTTTTCAGCCTGCTTCTTTGCGATTATATCATCAAAAGCGCTGATGATGAATTCGTCGTCAGCATCGTCATAAACTGTTGTGTCGCTGCCGATGTCCTCAAATTCTGCAGGTACTTCATCTTCGGCTTCCTCAGCTTCGTTGCTGCTGCTCTCAATTTCCTCGAAATCCTCCTCATCAAAGGAGCTTGCGTTTACAGGTTTTTCGGGATAAGAAGTAGCTGCTGTAGCTGCGGAGGACTTGCTCTTTCTTTCTGCCTGACGCTGACGTCTTGCAGCTAAGCGAGCCTCGCGGCGCTTTTTCTTAACCATCTGACCGCGTACGTTAATGATAACTACTAATGCCACTAAAATAAGGAATATAACAAATATAACCTTAAAGAAGCCACCGATAAAGCCCCAGAAGCCGCCGCCTGCGTTTTCCTCAGTTTCGCTTTCTGTTTCGGATTCGGAAGCGTTTACGCTTTCGCTTTCACTTTCGCTTTCACTTTCGCTCTGGCTTTCCTCAATTTCAAGAACTCTTCTGCCTAAAGTGGAGATAGCTGCGTGAAGCTCAATGGCGCCTTCACCGTAGTTTTTGTTAGCAAAGTCACCTTCAAGGTAAGTGTCAAGGTAACCCTGGAGTACTGTGCCTGTGTAAACCTCGCGGATGCTGTCACCGGGTTTTAAATAGTAGCTGTCGTCCTCAATATCAAGAACAAGGATGATGCCCTTATCCTCGTCGCCGCCAATGTTCCACTTATCGAAAATGGCGTAAGTGTAATCCTTAAGGCTTAATTCACCCTTGTCGGCTGTTGTTACGATGTAAAATTCAAGGCCTGTATCGTCCTTTAACTTTGCACTTTTGCTGTTAAGAGAATTTTCGCTGTCAAGGTCAAGTACCTCAGCCTCGTCAAGAACGTATACTCCGCCGGGAGCTTCGGGCACTTCAACTGTATCTGCAAAGGAAACTGCGCTTAAAGAAATAATAAGACAAAAAGCAAGTAAAATGCTTATTAATTTAGATGCGGTTCGATTATTTTTCACTTTATAATTCCCCTTTCAAAAGCCTAAAGCTTTCGTTTTATATTTAGCTGCGGATGTCAAGAAGCTTCTGCTTAAGCTCGCCTTCAAGCTTGCCAAGCTCGATTTCGGCTGCACGTCTCTTTTCTCTGCCTTCGTCCTGAATTTTAACAACTTCGTCAAGAGTAGCAATAAGGGAAGCGTTTGTCTGGCGGAGAGTTTCCATATCAACAATACCTCTCTCGCTTTCCTTAGCTGTTTCGATAGTGCTTGTCTTAAGAATTTCAGCATTCTTCTTTAAAAGCTCGTTGGTCATATCGGAAACTTCGCGCTGTGCTCTTACAGCAGCTTCACTGTGGGCAAGGCCTAAAGCTAATACCATCTGGCTCTTCCACAGAGGAATTGTGTTAACGATAGTGGACTGGATTTTTTCAGCCATAAGCTTGTCGTTGTTCTGAACAAGACGAATCTGGGGAGACATCTGAACGGATACCATTCTTGTAAGTTCAAGGTCATGGATCTTCTTTTCAAAGTTATCGCAAAGCTGGGCAAAGTCGTTAGCTTTCTGTGCATCCTCTGCAAGACCTGTTGCCTGAGCCTTGTTCTTAAGCTCAACCAAGGTTGTTTCTCTCTCCTTGATAAGCTTCTTCTTGCCTGCGATTATGTACATTGAAAGCTCCTTGTGGTAGCCAAGGTTCATTTCGTAAAGTTTATCCAGCATTACGATGTCCTTCATTAAGGTTACCTGGTGACCTTCAAGGGACTCAGCAATAGCGTTAACGTTCTTTTCGGCGCTGTCGTACTTAGCTTTTAAAGAAGCAAGCTTGTTGATGGGCTTTTTAAAGAAGCTCCAAAAACCCTTATCGTCATCGTCAATATCAAAGCCCTTAAGCTCTGTAACAAGGTCAACCACCTTGTCGCCGATTTCACCTAAATCCTTGGTTCTTACGTTTTCAAGAGCTGTGTCGGAAAAACCTGCAATCTTTTTCTGAGCAGCGCTGCCGTACTGGAGAACCATTGTGGAGTTTTCAATGTCTATTTTATCAGCAAAATCGTCAACGACCTTCTTTTCGGCATCGCTGAGGGTATCCTCGATATCAACAGGCTTAACTTCCTTCTTAGCTTCCTCAGCCATAACAGCCTCGGGGTTTAAGGTGAGTGCGGGAGTTTCGAACTCGGGTTCAAGAGTAAGCATGGGTGTGTTCTGTTCGTTCATATTAATTTATCCTTTCAAATGTATTTTATTTAAAGTTAAATTATAGCTTAAGTTTGGGTAAGGAATCGCTGTCCTTTAAGCCTTCCTGCTCAAGGATGCTTTCCATAACAGTCATATCTGCCTGAAGGTCCATTACTTCACTGCCGAAAAGGAAGTCAAGCTGTTTTTCAAAGGCTGTGGCTATAGTTTCCATCATACCTTCAATGTCAAACATAGCGCCCTGAATGTTTTCGCCCTTTACGCTCTGGCGCGAAAGCTTTTCGTAGCTGTTTAAAAGCTTTACCGTGGTGGGCAGGTAATAATTCATAAACTTCTTTATCTCGGGAATCTCTTCGGGATGGTCTTTTACAAAATCAAAAATATCGGTGGCGGCTTTTTCCATTCTGTCAATGGAATTGCTTATGCCTTCGTGCTCAATGGCAACGTTAGCCTCCCTGAGCTTTTTGATGTATTCGTTTCCTTCAAGAATAATTTTGTCAAGCTCCTCGTTACCGGTGGAGTTTCTTTTTCTTTCCTCCTCGGCTTCGCGCTGTTTCTTTTCTTCAAGTTCCTTTTTGATTCTCTCTTCTTCCTCTTTTCGGAACCTTTCAGCTTCTTCGGTGGCTTTTTTCTCTTTTCTTTCCTTTATTTTTTTGCTTATAAACTTACCGATAAATACTATAGCAGCGATTATGGCGGCTATAAATGCTATCTTAAGTCCTCCGCTTATTACTAAGTCCAGCATATTAAGTATCACGTTGGCAAAAATAAATATGAATATAATTGCCACGGCAATTGCACCGTCCGTGTTGGCTTTTGTTTTGTGCTTTGAGCTTGCAGGGCGGGGATTTGGATTTACGTGGGGGTATGAGTTCATTACGTTTCTTGGCGGAGGAGGAACTTCGTTGCTTCTTCTGTAATTATTAACGGGAGGAGGCTGAGTTCTTCCGCTGCCGTACATATTAACGGGCGGCGGTGGGGGAGGAGTTCTGTGAGTGTTTTTTGCGGATTTTTTCATCTCACGGTTTATTTCCTTGCCCACGTCACGCATTATATTTCGTGCCACGTTAAAGGCTATTGTCTTTTTTATATTATCGTTGAAACGGTTATTCCTTTTCAAGAGTTTACCTCATTTCTTATGAGTAAATAAAGATAGTTATACAAATATATTCTACTTTTTGTTTAAGATTATGTCAAGAATTCAGGCAAGAAAATAGTAAAAATAAATAAAAAATTAATAAAAATATAAGAAATAGATTCTTTATAAACTTAAATCGAAATCAATGAATTATTCGCCTTGCCTTGGAAATATTAAAACTGAGGCATAAAAATGCTCTCTTCTCAATGCGGCAAAGCCGCGGAAAGGAAATAATATGAAAAAAATTATAAGTATTTTTTTATTGGCGGTACTGACCTTTACCCTCTTTACCGCTTGCGGCAGAAACAATAATAAGGATAATTCCTCATCTTTGTCTAATTCATCATCAAGCAGCAGGGTGGAGTCTAATTCAGGAATGGAAAGCTTCCCTGACTCCCAGGGCTCAGGCATGGACACTCCATCAAGAGATGAGAACCTGAATTCAAATTCAAACTCCAATTCAACTTCAGGTGATGCAGGCAGCTCCCTTCGACCCGGTGAAGCTCAGAACCGAAACCTCGACGAATTTGCCATGGCATTAAAGGAAGAGCTTGGCGGTGACTACCTTCCCGATACTGTGATTGACAGTAAAGAAATTGAGGAGATGACCGGTATTACAAGCGATATGTACGAGGATATTTACGGCGAAAAAAGTATGATGGATATAAACCCTGATATTTTTATTGCGGTAAAGGCTAAGGAAAATAAAGCTGACGAGGTAAAAAAGCTCCTTAACGACTACAAAGAAAAGATGATAGCCGAGAATAAAACGGACGAAAATACCGATTTTATCAATTCTACTCAGGTTATGCAGCAGGATAATTTTGTTTTCCTTTTCCTCTTAGGCAAGAATGATTTAAGTGATGCTATGGAGAGTGCAGGGGACAAAATTGAAAACGGCATCCAGAGGGCAGAGGAAGTAATTAAAAATATGCTCTCATAATGTTGAAAGAAAAACATTTCTATGGTATACTAAATTTGTATAGCGTTTAAAACAAGCGCCGAAAAAGCCCTATGAATTTCTTTTA
>JAGBID010000252.1 GCA_017935165.1 Clostridia bacterium | reverse complement strand
GTCGTAGTAGCGGTTCAAAAGGTTTGTGATGGTGGTTTTACCCGCACCTGTAGCACCTACGAAAGCAACCTTCTGACCCGGCTTAGCATAAAGGCTTATATTGTGAAGGATGGTCTTGCCTTCCTCGTAAGCAAAGTCCACGTCAAACATTCTTACGTCGCCCTTTAAAGGAGTGTAGGTTAAAGTACCGTCGCCGTGGGGGTGCTTCCAAGCCCATTTACCTGTATGGTGTGAAGCTTCGGTCACGTTGCCGTTTTCGTCAATTTCAGCATCCACCAGGGTTACGTAGCCTTCGTCAATTTCAGGTTCCTTATCAAGGAGGTTGAAGACTCGCTGTGCACCTGCCATAGCCATGGCAATGGAGTTAAACTGCTGTGCAAGGTTATTTACGTTACCGGTAAACTGTTTGCTCATATTAAGGAAGGGTACAACAAAGTCAATGGAAAGAGGTATAACGGCACCTAAAGCGATACTTGAAAGACCTAAGTTAGGTGCTTTTGTGGTAAGTAAAATACCGCCTGTGATAGCAATAATAACATACAAAGTGTTGCCTATATTACCGATAATAGGACCTAAAATATTGGCAAAAGCGTGAGCACGGAAATTATCCTCAAAAAGCTCGTTATTTATCTGCTCGAATTCTTCACGGCATATTCTTTCGTGGTTAAATACTTTAACAACCTTCTGTCCGTTCATCATTTCCTGAATATAGCCCTCAGTTTTAGCCACGGACATCTGCTGGCGAATAAAGTATTTTGCACTGCCGCCGCCAACCTTTGTGCTTACGAAAAGCATTGCTACAACACCTAAAAGCACAACAATTGTAAGCCAAAGGCTATAATAAATCATAATGAAGAATACAGAGACCAGAACTATAGTACATTGCAGCATTGTAGGTACAGCCTGGGAGATAAGCTGCCTTAAAGCATCTATATCATTTGTATAGTGACTCATTATGTCGCCGTGTTTATTGGTATCGAAATACTTTATGGGCAGATTCTGCATTTTTGCGAAAAGCTGCTTTCGCATTTTGTTAAGAAAGCCCTGAGTGATAACTGCCATAAGCTGGTTTTGGAACACTATTGCCACAACAGCTACAAGGTAAATGGATGCAAGTATAAAGATTTTCGGAAGTATAACTTTGGATGCTGCTGCCCAGTCGCCTGTTAAATACCAGGTTTCAATATCGGCAATTATCTGCTGTTGGAATACGGCAGGAATAGCTGAAACTATGGCACAGAAAACAATGCAGGCTATGGTAACGGGAACCATAACGGGGTAAGCCTTAAAAAGCAGCTTGATAATTCTGCCTACGCCCTTTAAGCTTCTTTTAGGCATTGGAGGTTTGCCCTTCATGGAAGGCATAGGATTTTTATTTTCCTTATTCTTACTCATCGCTGTCACCTCCGCTTGTTTGCTGTTCATAAATTTCGCGGTAAATTTCGCTCTTATCCATAAGCTCACTGTGATTTCCGTAAGCAGAAACAGCGCCGTTTTCCATAACTATAATCATATCAGCATCCTGAACAGAGGATATGCGCTGAGCAATAATAATTTTTGTTGTTTCGGGAATGAATTTTTTAAAGCCCGCTCTAATCATAGCATCTGTTTTTGTATCAACAGCACTGGTTGAATCGTCAAGAATCAAAATTTTAGGCTTCTTTAAAAGAGCACGTGCAATACAAAGGCGCTGCTTCTGACCGCCTGATACGTTGGTACCACCCTGCTCAATGTGAGTATCATAGCCGTCAGGGAAGCTTCTTACAAAATCGTCAGCCTGAGAGAGCTTGCAAGCCTCAATCATTTCCTCATCGGTAGCATTTTCGTTACCCCACTTAAGATTTTCCTTAATGGTACCTGAGAAAAGCAGATTCTTCTGCAGTACCATGGCAACGTTATCACGCAGTACCTTTAAATCATAATCCTTTACGTTAACACCGCCAACCTTAACTTCACCTTCGGAAACGTCGTAAAGTCTTGGGATAAGCTGCACTAAGCTTGATTTACTGGAGCCTGTACCACCGATAACACCGACTGTCATACCGCTTTCAATATGAATATTCACGTCAGAAAGAGCATACTTCTGTGAATTTTCGGAATACTTAAAGTTTACGTTTTCGAAATCCAATGAGCCGTCCTTAACTTCTGTAACGGGATTTTCAGGATTCTTAATAGTGGATTCCTCTGTGAGCACTTCATAAACACGCTTCATAGATTCGTAGCTGATGGTAATCATTACATATATCATTGAAAGCGTCATAAGTGACATAAGAATCTGCATACCGTAAGTAAGCATTGCGGAAATCTGACCGACACCTAAGGTTGTGCCGCCATTGGTAATTATTAAATTGGAGCCAACTGTAAGCACAAACAATACATTAAAGTAAAGGCAAATCTGCATTAAGGGGCCGTTGAAAGCAACTATTCTTTCGGCTTTGGTAAAATCCATGCAGATGTTGTCTGCAGCCTTGCTGAACTTTTCCTTCTCATATTCTTCTCTGGAAAAGCCCTTTACAACACGCATAGCTCTTACGTTTTCTTCCACGGATTCGTTTAATTTATCGTATTTCTTAAATACGCTGTGGAAAGCAGGCATAGCTTTTCTGGTGATAATTATAAGTCCGAATACCATTACGGGAATAACCACCACAAAGGTTGTTGCTAAAGCACCGCCCATTATGTAAGCCATTATAATTGCGAAAATAAACATCAAAGGTGAGCGCACGGCTATTCTGATAAGCATCATATACGCCATCTGAACGTTATTTACGTCAGTTGTAAGTCTTGTTACCAGGCTTGATGAGGAGAACTTGTCGATATTTTTAAAGGAATATTCCTGAATTTTATTAAAGATATCCTTTCTTAAATTCTTGGCAAAGCCTGCTGATGCCTTTGCGCAGGTATAAGCTGCAATACCGCCGCAGCAAAGTGAAACCACAGCCATCAATACAAGGGACAAGCCAATGGTCAAAAGCTTGCTCATTTCAATACCCAGCTTCATTTGGTTAATTAAATTGGATGTGATAAATGGTATGAAGCACTCAATAACAACCTCGCCAACCATTAAAAGCAAGGTGATTATTGAAGGAAGCTTATACTCCCTTACACAGCCTAAAAGCCTTTTTATCAAATATAACACTCCTTTTATCGGAAACAGTTACAATAGTTAACCACTTAACTATTTCCGCATAACGTTACCCAGTAATTCTATCACAGAGTGGTTATATATTCAACAGTTTAAATTTTAATAATATGTAAAATTTGGCAAAACAAAAAGGAGGGTTGTACTTAAAGTAAGTACCCTCCTTTAAATATTTCGCTTCTCATCAGGCAGAAATCGGGCGCAGCTTTAAAGAAAGCTTATCCGATATCATTGCTATAAACTCGCTGTTGGTAGGCTTGCCCCTTGTATTCTGAATAGTGTATCCGAAATAAGAGTTCAATATATCCACGTCGCCTCTGTCCCAGGCAACCTCAATAGCGTGGCGGATGGCTCTTTCAACTCTGGAGCTTGTGGTCTCGTAGGTTTTTGCTACACTGGGATAAAGCTGCTTTGTAACTGCATTTATTATTTCAGGGTCCTCCACAGCCATAATTATGGAATCCCTTAAATAATGGTAGCCCTTTATGTGAGCAGGCACACCTATCGGGTGAAGTATCTCAGTCACTTCTATTTTAAGTCCCGGGTATTTATCGCCCCTCTTTCTCTCCATATTTCTCTCCTTAATAAGTTTTATTATTCTGTTCTCCATGTCCTCAATATCAAAAGGTGAAAGCATAAAGAAATCGCAGCCAAGGCTTAACAGCTCCCTTTCAATTATGGGAGTAGCATAAGCTGCGGTAACTATAATAACCGGCAACTCCCTGAAATTCTTTTTCATGGTATTTATTACGCTGAAGGCATCCATCCCCTGCATATACAGTTCCATTAAAATTACGTCAGGTTTAAGTCTTGCGATATTATCAAGCAATACCTTTCCGTTTCTTTCAATTATGTTAAGCTCAATGCCGCGTTTCACGGCACCCTCTGCCGCTTTTTCGTTCCAATCCTTTGTGTCGGTACTTACAAGTACCTTAATAAATTTGTCCATTTTTCTCCTCCTGTGTTTGTTTGTGAGAAAATTTTACCACAACAATTTAGCATTTACAAGAGAATTTTAGTGTTGTTTTATAATTATTATTGAAACATACCGTCACAATAAATTATATTTGGGCGTAAAATAAGTAAAAAGGTCGAAAACTTCATAATTGTTTATAAAAAAAAGAGAGAAGCTTACAAACTTCTCTCTAAATTAATTATAAAAGCTTCTGATAAACATAAACTTCGTTTCCTTTTTTGTTTATCAGCTCCGATTCAAGCTCAAAGCCCAATTTCTCATGAAGCTTTATACTTGCTATATTGTCTTTCTTAATTTGTGCGCTTGCAAGCTTATATCCTTTGGCTTTTGCAATTTCGTAAGCCTTTACCATAGCTTCGTAGCCATAACCCATTTTCCTGTAGGACTCAAAAATTTCAGGTCCTGCACTTACAGCAAAACTGTTGTGCTGATACAAAGAAACCAGCCCTACAAGTAAATCGCTGCTATATATACCGAACATTTCAAAATACTTTCCCTTATATTCCTTATTTTGAAATTCCTTTATTATTTCCGCTATTTCGAAGTTACTTTTATTTTTAAAATAATATTTTTTAAGCTGAGGGATATCCTTATCAGCTATGTTTTTCAACATTAACATATCAGTCGATATCGTCAACGCCGTGTTCGCTGCCGTCATCCATAAATTCACGTCCTGATATTCTCTTCTTGATACGCTCTGCTTCAATCATATCGGAAAGAAGATTTTTAACGTTCAAAGAGTTTTTAACTTTAAGGATGTCAAATTCGGGAGTAGACTTATCGGCTGTACAGCAATGAATAGTACCAAGGCCGAAAATTCTCTGGCCGAAGGGACGGTTCAACGTTAAATCCATAATTCTGTAAAGCCTTATTTCCTCTTCCTTTTTATTGAAGAAGCCTGTTTCAATAAGGAGCTTTTCCTCAGTAAGCTTGTAAACTGTAAAGCTTAAGGGTAAACCGAATATTGTTCTCTTTCTGTCTTTCCATGCGTAGTTTGTAGTATCTTTAGCCATAATGTATCCTCACTTTCATTTTCTTTTTTTTATTCTACCACAACTAAGGTAAGTACGCTACTTTTTTCTTGACTTTATTTTTAATTTTGCTAAAATTAGCTTGAATATTTCCGAAAGGAACTTTAATTATGGCTTCGTTTTTACTTGCTATCATATATTTAGCCTTCATAAGCCTTGGTCTTCCTGATTCACTTTTAGGCTCGGGCTGGCCTGCAATGCACACTGAAATCGGCGCGCAGATATCCTATGCAGGTATTATATCTATGATAATCGCAGGCGGTACAATCGTTTCAAGCTTACTCAGCGATAAACTCACAATAAAGTTAGGCGCAGGAAAAGTTACCGCCATCAGCACCCTTTTAACCGCCGTTGCGCTTTTAGGTTTTTCTCTGTCCGATTCATTCATCCTGCTTTGTATTCTTTCCGTGCCATACGGTCTGGGAGCAGGCGCAATCGATGCGGCGCTTAATAACTACGTAGCACTTCATTATAATTCAAGGCATATGAGCTGGCTTCACTGTTTCTGGGGTGTCGGCGCTTCGATAAGTCCTTACATTATGAGCTTTGCTCTATCTAATCAGCTGGGCTGGAGGCAGGGCTACTCCATAGTTTCATACATTCAGTTTGGTATTACCGCCATTTTATTTTTATCACTCCCCCTTTGGAAAAATAGAAGCAATGATAAAAATGATGATAATTACGAAGCACCATTAAAGCTTACGGAAGCTTTTAAAATTAAAGGAGTATGGATGGTACTTCTCTCCTTCCTTGGTTACTGCGGATACGAAACCACCTGCGGACTTTGGGCAAGCTCATACTTAAATGAATACCGCGGTGTTGACCCTGAAACAGCAGCCGGATTTGCATCCTTTTTCTACTTAGGTATTACTTTCGGCAGATTTTTATGCGGATTTATTGCGGACAGAATAGGCGACAAGAATATGATTCGCTTAGGCTCCTTAGGTATGTGCCTTGGCATTCTGCTTATTTTACTTCCCCTTCAAAACGAATTTGCTTTAGCCGGACTTTTACTTACCGGCTTTGGCGCAGCTCCCGTTTACCCTTCAATAATACACGCAACACCTGATAATTTCGGCAAGGAAAACTCCCATGCAATTATAGGCATACAAATGGCTGCAGCCTATACGGGAAGCACCCTTATGCCTCCGTTATTCGGATTTTTAGGTGAGCATATTACTATGGGAATTTACCCCTTCTACCTTTTGTTTTTTGCACTTCTGTGCTTTATAATGGCGGAGCTCTTAAATAAGAAGGTTAAAACCGAAAATTGAATCGAGGAGAATAACTGTGAAAAAAGTCATACTGCTTAACGGCCCTTCAAGTGCAGGAAAATCTACTTTGTCAAAGTGTCTGCAGGATATAATTGAGAAAAGAATAAACGAGCGATATGAGATTGTTTCCATCGACAATTTTATGAAATTAGCCGAAGATGAAACCATATATGAAGATGATGTATTTGAGATTTCAGGTGATATGTGTGTGAAAACCTTGGAATTTCTAAAAGAATACGACGGCGTTATTATCGACCACGTTATAACAAGTGAAAGGATTTTCAGCGAACTTAAAAATTACCTTACTGATTATGATTTAAAATCAGTTCACGTAAGCTGTCCCTTGGAAGTTCTTTTAAAAAGAGAAATAGAAAGGCATAACAGATGCCTTGGCTCTGCTGAATCCTCCTACACGTATTTATACCCTAAAGAGGGTTATGATTTAACAGTGGATACAAACAGTCACTCAACGTTGGAATGTACTATAGAAATTTTTGAAAACTTAATTCTAAATTGTTAGACAATAACTTAAAGCTCCATTTCTCATAAGATGGAGCTTTTTAGTTTCAAAAACATCTATTTACAAATACTACTATTTATGGTAAATTAAAATCAAATAATGAATCGGAAAAGGAGCGATATTATGGCAAGAATTATAAATAACCCTATTGTAGAAGGCTGGTATGCTGACCCTGAGGCAAGAAAATACGGCGATAAATATTATATTTACGTAACGGGCAGTAAGGTAAGAAATAACCTGGATGCCTTCTCCTCAACTGACCTTGTTAACTGGGAGAAACACGAAGCTGTAATTAAAATGGAGGAATTTCCCCACATACATAAATGCGTATGGGCTCCCACTATTATTGAAAAGAACGGTAAATATTACCTCATTTTTGCATCCAACGATATCCATAGTGACGAGGAAGATGGCGGACTTGAAATAGCTGTTGCCGACAAGCCCGAAGGTCCTTTCCGTGCATTTATAAAGGGAAGCCTTGTGCCAGAGTTTCATAACGGTGCTCAGCCTATTGACGCCCACCTTTTCAAGGATGATGACGGTACTATTTACTTGTATTACGGCGGTTGGCGCCACTGCAACGTTTGCAGAATGAGCGAGGATATGACAAAAATAATTTCTCTTACAGATAAAAGTGACGAGATGTGGCGAGAAATAACTCCTGAGGATTACGTAGAAGCACCCTGTATGATGAAGTATAAGGGTAAATATTATTTTATGTGGTCAGCAGGTAACTGGATGGCAGGCTCCTACAGAGTTAATTACTGCTCATCCGATTCCCCTATAGATGGCTTTAATACTGCTGAGAAAATTTTATCCACACAGCTGCCTTTAGCAGAAGGACCCGGCCACCACGGTTACCTTTACCTGGAAGAAAGTGACGAACATTTAATAGTCTACCACAGAAGAATTCCCGGTGATACTGTGCCCGGCCACAGAGTTCTTTGCATTGATAAAATGATTGTAAAGGACGGCAAAATCGAACCCGTTATTATGACAAGCTCCTTTGAGCTTTAATAATCATATATGAATCCATTTTATTGCACTAAAGCAGTTGCAAAGTAAATTGTTTAGTGGTATAATCTTCCTGTTTGCTGCATAAGCAGTAATGAAAGAAGGTTAATGAAAATGATTTATAATAATATTTTAGAAGCTATGGGTAACACACCTATGATAAAGCTTCAGCATATAGTTCCAAAGGGCGCAGCAGAGATTTTAGTTAAGTTTGAAGGCCTTAACGTTGGCGGTTCCATTAAAACAAGAACTGCATACAATATGATAAAGGACGCGGAAAACAAGGATCTTATTAACAAGGACACCATTATAGTTGAACCCACAAGCGGTAATCAGGGTATAGGTCTTGCACTTGTTGGTGCAGTAAGAGGCTATAAGGTAAAGATAATTATGCCCGATTCCGTCAGTGAGGAAAGGCGCAAGCTTGTTAACCACTACGGAGCTGAGGTTATATTGGTTCACGATGCAGGCAACATAGGCGTTTGTATAGAGGAATGTTTAAACCTCGCCCTTAAAATGAAGGAAGAGGACGAAAGAGTTTTCGTACCCCAGCAGTTTGAAAATCCTGCTAACCCCGAAATTCAAAGGAGCGCAACTGCAGGAGAAATTTTGGAAGCTGTTAACAAGCCTATTCACGGTTTCTGCTCAGGTATAGGTACAGGCGGTACTATTACAGGTATTGGCGAGGAATTAAAAAAGGCTAACCCCGATATGGAAATCTGGGCGGTAGAACCTGAAAACGCGGCTATCCTTTCAGGCGGAAGCATAGGAACACACGTGCAGATGGGTATAGGTGACGGTGTTATTCCCGTTATATTGAATCAGGAAATATTCAGCGACCTGTGTATAATCAAGGACGAAGAAGCTCTTGATACCGCCAAAGCCTTGGCATCAAAGGAAGGTATTATGTGCGGTATAAGCAGCGGTACCAACGTAGCAGCGGCAATCAAGCTTGCCGTAAAGCTTGGCGAAGGCAAAACTGTTGTAACCGTTCTCCCCGATACAGCTGAGAGATACTTCTCCACTCCCCTTTTCGAATAATTACATTATAAATTAAGGATGTGATTTAAACCACATCCTTTTTCTTTTTATATTATTTATTAAGCTTCTACCCATATCGGGCTGCTCCAGCCGAATCTGCCGTCTGTAAGCTCTACGCGCAGGTAGTAGCAATCTGTTTCAGTTTCCTGCTTGTAGTCAACTACGAGCTCTTTTTTTAACCTGAAAACAATAGCATCGCGCAGGTTTTTAACTATGGTAACTTTCTTAACCGGAACGTCTGCATCCACGTTATAATAGATTTTCAGTTCATTTGTTTCGGGTCGTTTTATTGTTTCACCCATAAAATGGCCGTTAATTCGGAAATCTATAACCATACGGCCTTGCATATCTCCGTCTCTGTATCCCAACATATAGGCATAGGTTCTGCCCGCTTTAAGAGCGCTGAATATTGCTTCGGGAGAATTTTCAGTTGCCCAAACACCTGTAATGCCGGGGAATTTTACGGGATAAGTTTGATTGTCATCAACCTGACCGTTCATTCCGCCATGGTCATCACTGCCGCCTATAACACACACTTTTGCACCTCTTTTAAGGGCATCCTGCCAGAATCCGCCCTCCAACATTGCTGCATCGTCCCATGCAGGATTTCCCATATACTCTGCGGCATCTCCTCTTGAAATAACTTCGATAAAAGGAGTGATAAGCTCTTTGGGAAGAGTGGTAAAGTCCGCACCGGATGTAAGACTGTAGGTATCGTGAGGACAGACAATAACATCATCCCTGCTTAATAACGCGCGAAGCTCTTCTTCTGTTATCTCACCGTCGTGCTCACCTCTGAAAAGCTCTGCGTCGTCATTTTTGAAGTAAAGAATCATATTGTTGTAAAACGGATAACTGTCACGCTCATAGCCAAGAAGAGTGGAGAATTTGCCGGGCACTCGGTATTCTACCGCTTTCTTTTTAATGATATCCCATTTGGAAGGATTTCCAACCCACAGTTCAGGCCTTCCTACACCTCCGTGGTCGTGGTCGGTAAGTACGGCAAAATCCAGCTTCGCTATATCGCGGATGTTGGTAAAATATGTATCAACGTCAACTCCTCCGTCAGACATATTGCTGTGGCCGTGCATCTCACCTGTAAGAGGAATTAGCGTGGGCGCAGATTCATCAAGGCTGCGGTTTACTTCTGAAAGCTTTTTCCAAAGCTCGTTTTTATCACCGCTTTCACCACTGTAAACAATATCTGTAAAAGCTCTTAGGCGGTTAGCTGTGTCGTATCGCTTTGCTGTGTATCTATCCTTATGTTCCATATAACCCTCCCAAGTCTTTAAAATGCATTTAATACAATTCGTGATTTTTGTTTTTAAATCCCTTTCAAATTTAAAATTTTCGCCTTAAATCACATCTAAGCTTTAATTTTAGTATTAATTCTACGTAATATTAAAAATAATTAACCGCCAAAATAACAATACTTGTAACGATCATAACAACGCCAACCACACGGTTCAAAGTCTTTGCGTTAGATTTATTTGCTATTTTCGCAGCAATTCGTGCCCAAAGCAGTGTAAACATCACGCACAGCACCAGGGAAAGAATATCCGGAATGCCACCGATAACAAAGTGACTGATGCCTCCTGTAAGAGCTGTAAACGCCATAATAAACACACTTGTGCCAACCGCTAAATGCATAGGATAACCAAGGAAAGATGTAAGAACAAGCAGCAGCATCATTCCGCCGCCTGCACCTGCAAAGCCACAAATAAATCCTACAAATACACCACCGATAACAGCCTTGATAAATCGGCTCTTTGGAGAAACAGAATCCAACTGCTCTCTTGTTTTGTTCACAGGCTTTAATATGAAGCGCAAGCCTATAATGATAAGTGCTATCTGCATCGTGCCGCTCATAGCTTGCTCAGGCAAGACGCTTGCTGCAAAGCTTCCGATCATTGTTACGACCAGAACACTCACCAATAGCGGCAAGCTGTTTTTAACGTCTAAATTTCCGCTTTTTTTATAGGTATACGCACTGACAAGGCTTGCCAAAACATCGCTTATAAGTCCTATACCAACTGCATCATAAGCAGGAATGCCCAAAAAGGTTATAAGCATCGGTCCAATAACAGCTGCGGCGCTCATTCCCGCAAATCCTGTACCAATGCCTGCTCCTGCACCTGCAATAAAGCACACAAGTATTTTAATAAAAATATCTCCCATATCACGTCACCGTTAACCTTTATTATTTGAGTAAAAAACATTTTTCATATATTCAATTCTCGCCGCAAGCGCCGCCTTTGTTGCTTCTGCCTTTTGTACAATGTCAAAACCATGCATTGTACCTTTAGTTTCGTTTAGCAGGACCTTAACACCTGCCTTACTTAACTTTTCGGCATACAGAATACCGTCATCGTGAAGACAATCAAACTCTGCTGTTTCAATATAGGCAGGCGGTAAGCCTTCAAAACTCTCAGCCTCCACAGGTGAATAGTAAACATAATCGGGGCGGTTTCTGTCCGCTTTCGTCATTGGCGCAATTCGGCTGGACAACATAGAATTCCACATAGGCGTATCGGTAAACTTTTTACATGATTCACTGCTATTGCGCGCATCGAGATATGGATACG
>JAGBID010000031.1 GCA_017935165.1 Clostridia bacterium | reverse complement strand
TTTAAGGAACGTTTTGTAGTCCTCGTAATTTTTCTTAAGTAAATTGGGTGTGTCCAGTCCGTAGGGGCATTTTGCCTTACATTGGCCGCACTCGATGCAGGTTTCTATCTTCTTCATTTTAGCCTGACCGGCTTCGCTTAAATGTCCTGCGCTGGGTGAACGCCTTAAAAGCAGGGACATTCTTGCGCAGTTATTTATCTCAATTCCCATGGGGCAAGGCATACAGTAGCCGCAGCCACGGCAGAATTCGCCCATAAGCTCGCTTCTGTCCTTTTCTATAATGGCTTTTAATTCATCATTCATTGCTGAAGGATTCTCAGTAAGTGCTATAAATTCATCAAGCTCCCTGTCCCTTTGAATACCCCATATAGGCAGAACGTTATCATACTCAGCCATAAAAGCGTAAGCCGCCTTTGAGTTTGTAATAAGTCCGCCTGAAAGCGCCTTCATAGCAATAAAGCCAACGTCCTTTTCCTTGCAAAGCTTTACAAGCTCAATTTCCGCATCAGTTGCAAGATAACAGAATGGGAACTGTAAAGTATCGTAAAGACCTGAAAGCACCGCTTCCTTTGCTATATGGATTCTGTGGTTTGTTATACCTATAAATCTTATTTTGCCCTGCTTTTTAGCTTCAAGCATAGCTTCATAAAGTCCTGTGCCGTCATTTGGCTTGGGGCAGAAGGAAGGGTTATGGAACTGGAAAATATCTATGTAATCCGTTTTTAAAAGACTTAAGCTTGTTTCTAAGTCCTTCCGGAAATCCTCAGCATTCTGAGCAGGTGTTTTAGTGGCAATAATTATCTTATCCCTTACGTCACTTAAGGATATACCTAATTTATATTCGCTGTCAGTATAGCTTCTTGCAGTATCGAAAAAGTCAAAGCCGTTATCGTAAGCCTTTCTTAAAAGGAACTTAGCTTCATCTGCAGTAACTCTTTGCACGGGAAGTGCGCCGAATGCATTTTTATTAACAATTATATCTGTTCTTCCTAAACGAACCTTTGCCATTTTCATACCTCTTTCAATTTAAATTTATACGTATATATTATCTCACAAAGACAGTGAATAATCAAGTATAAAGAAAGGAAGTAAAATTATTGAATAATCACTTTGTTTTTGCTATAATTAATTTGAATATACCTAAAAAGGAAGAACGGAAATTATGAAGATATGTATACTTGACGGCGGCAGCACTAATCCCGGTGATATCAGCTGGGCTCCCATAGAAAAATACGGCGAAACAATGGTTTATTATGACACTCCTGCTGATTTAGTTATAGAAAGAGCTAAGGATGCGGACGTAATAGTAATGAACAGAATAAATTTATCAAGAGAAGTTGTAAACAAGCTTCCCAATTTAAAGCTTGTGGCAGCTTTGGCAACAGGCTATAACAGCATTGACTTAAACGTTACAAGGGAGCGAAATATCCCCGTATGCAACGTGCCCGTTTACTGTATCGAAACAGTTGCACAGCACGCCTTTGCTCTTTTGCTTGCCCTTTGCAATCACGTTGAGCACCACAGTGAAATGATAAAAGAAGGCAAATGGAATGAAAGTATCGTACATTCCTCCAAAGTAGTACCTACCTTTGAGCTATTCGGTAAGACCTTAGGTATAGTAGGCTATGGAAATATCGGTAAAACCGTTACCAATATGGCAAAAGCCCTTGGTATGAAGATAATTGTTTACACAAGAACCAAGCGTGAAAACGAGGACGGCGTGGAGTTTGTTTCCCTTGACGAGCTTATGAAAAGCAGCGACGTTATATCCCTTCACTGTGCTTTAAACGACAGCACAAGAGGTTTAATCAGCCGCGAAAGAATAGCTATGATGAAAAAGAATGCTTTAATAGTAAATACGGCAAGAGGCGCCGTTGTGGATGAGGACGCTTTAGCCGAAGCATTGAACGAAGGCAAAGTAGCAGGCTACGGCACAGATGTTATGACACACGAGCCGCCCCTTGAAAGTGACGCTCTTTTAAAAGCTAAGAACGTAATATTTACTTCCCATATAGCCTGGGCAAGCAAGGATGCAAGAGAAAGACTTGTTGAAGTTGTGGCAGGCAATATCGGTGCATTTATTGAAGGAAAACCCCGAAACGTAGTTAACGGATTATAATAAACGAGAAATTCGAGAAAGCATGGTAGAAAAAATGCTCCCATTTAAGAAAAACGACACAGTAAGAATCACAATTGATGCAATGAGCTCCGAAGGTATGGGCATTGGCAGATATGAGGGTGTTGCTATTTTCGTTCCCCTTACGGCAATAGGCGACGAGATTGAAGCAAAAATAGTAAAACTGCAGAAGAACTTTGCCTTTGGTATTATTTCTAAATTCATCTACGAATCAAAGGACAGAGTCCCTGTGGATTGCCCCTACTTTAACCGGTGCGGCGGCTGCGTTTACCGCCATATTGACCCTGAAAATGAAAATAAAATCAAGGAAGAAAGAGTCAAGGACTGCTTAGAGCGAATCGGCGGCTTTACTTTGGGCGAAGGCGGAATTGAATTTGAGGGTATTGAGGGCGGCAGCAGATACAATTACCGCAACAAAGCTCAGATTCCTTTGGGCATTGATAAAAATAATAAGCTCATAATGGGTTACTATGCAAAGCACAGCCACAGAATTGTGGATAATAAAAAGTGCCTTCTGCACCCTGAAATATTCAACTCCATAGCGGATGTTTTCCGTGACTGGTTCGAACAGTTTGGCGATACCGTTTATAACGAGGAGACTCACAAGGGTGTACTCAGGCACCTCTACTTAAGAATGGGCGAAAAAACCGGGGATATCCTTTTCTCCCTTGTAATAAACGGCGACAAGGTTAAAAATCTTGACAAGCTTGCAGGTATGCTGAAGCTTAATATTCCAAATATAAAAAGCTTCGTTTTAAATATTAACAAAGAAAAAACCAACGTAATTTTAGGAAATAAAAACAGAATCGTATTCGGTCAGGAGCATATAAAAGACATTCTCTGTGACAGGAGCTTTAACATCTCCCCTCTTTCCTTCTATCAGGTAAACAGAAAGCAGGCAGAAAAGCTTTACAATAAAGCAAGCGAATATGCTGATTTAAAGGAAAACGAGACCTTACTTGACCTTTACTGCGGCGCAGGTACCATCGGACTCTCCCTTATCGGTAATAATAACAAGCTTATCGGCGTGGAAATAATTCCCGATGCCATAGAAAACGCCAAGAAAAATGCTGCGGAAAACGGAATAGAGAACACAGAATTTATTTGCGGCGACGCAGCAAAGGCTGCCGCTGTTTTAAACGAGCGCGGCGAAAAGCCCGACGTTATCATAGTTGACCCACCAAGAAAGGGACTTGACGAAAACTTAATACTCACAATCAGCGAAATGGCTCCAAAAAGAGTTGTGTACGTTTCCTGTGACCCTGCTACACTTGGCAGAGATTTAAAGATTTTTGCAGCAAATGGCTACACTCCCGTTAAAGCCAAAGCCTTTGACCTTTTCCCTGCTACAAGCCATGTGGAGACAGTGGTATTGATGACGAAGAAATAACCAAATCGAAGCTTGTGGAGAAAACTATGCTTATAAAAATAATAGATTATCAGAAAGTGGATACAAGAAAGCTGATGTATGTGTATTCCGAAAGCAATTATGAAAACACAGATTACTTTTTCCCTGACGAAGCAGATAAAGAAGCAGCCGTCCAAAAAGTTGAAGCGGGGTTTCTGGATTTCCTAAAGAACGACTTTTTCAAAAAAGCAGAAGCAGCATACTGGGTCCTTGAGATAGATGGGGTTTATGTCAGTGCACTAAGAACGTGTATGATTCAAAAAGGTCTGTACTACCTTGAAGCACTTGAGACGCGTCCGGATTGCAGAAGAAAGGGACACGGAGCCATGCTTCTTTCAAGTGTTGCAGATTCATTGAAGGAAAACGGTCCGTTTCGGCTTTGCAGCTGCGTAAGCAAGAAGAATGCTGCGTCTTTGAAGACACATGAAAAAAGTGGATTTAAAGTCGTGTCAGAAGAAGGGTATGACTACCTGAATGAGGAAGCAGACAATCATGATTTCGGTCTTGAATACTGTTATCATGGAGTGTGATAAATTCCGGCTTATCGCTTTGCCGATATTCAACTTACTGTCCCGCCCCTGACCTGTCGGGAAATTGCCCGTTTCTTCATTGGGATGAGACAGTGGGCCGAATACAAGCCTTTTTATTTGACCTGCTGCTACAAGCCATGTAGAGACAGTATGTTTGTTAATAAACACGCCTTCTCTAAAAGAGGAATAATTTATGGACCCACGAAAACTTATAGAAGTGCTTTCCGTAGCCGAAAGACTTAAGGATACAACACGCCACTGCTATACAAAAAACGGCAGACATGAAAGTGTGGCTGAGCACAGCTTTATGACCGCCTTGATGGCGTTTTACCTTAAGGATGAATTTCCCGAAGCGGATATAGACAAGGTCATAAAAATGTGCCTTATTCACGATTTAGGTGAAGCCTTCACAGGGGATATACCCACCTTTGATAAGACAAAAGCAAATGAAATTAAGGAAAAAGAGCTTCTTGAAAACTTCGTTAACTCTCTTCCCGATGCTTACAAGGAGGAAATGACAGCTTTATATAAGGAAATGACTGAAAGAAAAACTCTTGAAGCTAAAATATATAAGGCTATTGACGGTCTGGAAGCTTTACTCCAGCACAATATTTCCGATATTTCCACATGGATTCCCCTTGAATACGAGCTTAATTTGACTTATGCAAATGATAAAGTTGTGTTTTCAGATTATTTAACTAAGCTCAGGAAAGAAATCAGAAATGATACCTTAAAGAAAATTGAGGAAAACAAATTATGATTTACTTAAAAGAAGCTAATTTTGAAGATATAGAAAAGGAATATTTATTTGTCCGTGATATGCCCGTTGATGAAAACGGTCTTACTAATCCATGGTATAATATTTCCAGGGAAGATTTTGAAAATATCGCCCTCCCGAGAATGCTGAGCTACTCAAAGGGTGAGAATTTACCTCAAAATCACGTACCCGAGACCTTTTATTTTCTATATGACGGTGATATTATCGTCGGTCAATTCAGAATCCGCCACTGTTTGACTGAAGCATTAAGGCTTGGTGCAGGACATATCGGTTACTTTATAAAAAAAGAGTTCAGAAATAAAGGCTACGGCAAAATAGGTTTAGGACTCACTTTGGAAAAAGCCAAAGAAATAGTTCCCGAGGATGAAATTTACCTTCGTGTAAATAAAAATAACCTCCCCTCCCTTAAGGTTATGCTTCATAACGGCGGCTATATAAAGGGTGAGGATAATGAAAAATATTATGTAAGAGTGAAGAAAGGGTAAAAAAATGAACTATTTGGATTTACTCGTAAACAAATACCCCGTAAGGAACAGTAAAGAACAGAAAAACGCCTTTCGTGAATTTGCGGTAAATGAAGCTAAAAACTTAGGATACGAGGCTAAAACAGAAATAACTTCCGACAAGAAAAACGAAAACGTAATCGTTGGTGACCCTGAGAAAGCAAAGGTTGTATTCTGCGCTCATTTCGATACTCCTTTTACTTCCCTCTTCCCTAACTTGATGATAGTACGAAATAAGCTTCTGTTCTATTTATATCAGTTTATTCCCGTAATAATAATCCTTCTCTGTTCTTATATACCGGCCTCTTTGATAGCCAACAACTTCTTAAAGGGTGATATGAACATTTTAGCCTTCGAAATTTATTTCTTTGCTCTCTACTTCGGACTTTTTTATCTCCTTTATTTTGCAAAGAAAAATAAAAACAACCATAACGATAACACTTCAGGCACAAGCGTGCTTTTCAGCCTAATGGAAAAGTTAAACCCTGAAGAAAGAGAAAAAGCAGCCTTCATCTTCTTTGATAACGAAGAAAAGGGCAAGCTAGGCTCAAAAGCTTACTTAAAAGGCCACAAGGATTTTATGGAGAATAAAACCGTAATCAACTTTGACTGCGTGGGCAACGGTAAAAACATTGTATTCGTCGCTATGAAAGAAGCTGAAAACATAGCCGAATACAGCCTTTTAAAAGAATGTGTAACAGCTTCTGATGATTACAAGGTACATTTCTATGGGCAAAAGGGCAGCGAATGCAACTCCGACCACAAAAATTTCAAAAAAGGTATTGCCGCAATGGCTTGCAAGGAAACAAAAAAGGGTCTGTTATACACACCCAATATACATACTGAAAAGGACGTTGAAGCAGATTTTAATAATATTGAATTTATATCAAACGGTATTGTTAATTTCATTTCAAAGCTTTAAAGGAGTTATATTATGAAGTTTAAAATTGATCAGGATTACCACATCCACACTTACCTTTCCTCTTGTTCAAACGACCCCGAACAGAACTTGAAAAATATCATTAATGCAGAAAAAGAAAACGGCATTAAGGATATTTGCATCACGGACCATTTCTGGGACGAAAATGTGGAAGGTGCTTCAGGCTGGTATCAGCCTCAGAATTTTGCGCATATCAGTAAAATTAAACCCATTCCCGAAGCAGACGGCATAAAAGTACGCTTTGGCTGTGAAACCGATATGGATAAATTCTTCACAGTAGGTGTTTCTAAGGAAAAATTTGATGAATTTGAATTCATAATCGTACCCACCACACACTTACATATGGTAAATTTCACTTTAACCGAAGAGGATTCAAAGAGCAATAAGCGCCGCGCAGAGCTTTGGGTAGAGCGCTTTGAAAAGCTTATGGAGCTGGATTTACCCTTCCATAAAATAGGCTTAGCTCACCCTGCCTGCTCACTTATGGCGCCAAGAACCCGTGAAGATTATTTAGAGGTTTTAAGCCTTATTTCCGACGAAGACATGGAAAGACTTTTCAGTAAAGCAGCCAAGCTTAAAATGGGCATTGAAATTAACAGCTACGATATGAAATTTGATGAAAAAGACACCGACGCTGTACTTCGTATGTTCAGAATCGCAAAGAACGCAGGCTGTAAATTCTACTTAGGCAGTGATGCTCACCATATCGACAGCTTCTGTGAAGCTATACCTTACTACGAAAGAGTTATAGACATTTTAAATTTAACAGAAGAGGATAAATTCAAATTACCCGATTAAAGGAAAACTATGGAAAACTTTCTTAAAAAAACACAAAAAGTATTTACAAGCACCTGTGACAGCGAGGGAAATATAAGTATTCCCTCTGTTTTCTCAATATTTATGGATTTAGCCACCGAGCACGGCACCGAAATTAAAATGGGCGCCGATGACTTGATGAAGAAAAAATGTATATGGCTTACATCCAAAACCAAGATAATTTTCCATAAGCTGCCTAAGTTTATGGACGAAGTTGAGCTTGAAACCTGGCCGGAAAAGCCCGGCAACGTCCGCTGTAACCGCTATTACACCCTTTCTATGGATAAAGAGCTTTATATAGAGGGTAAAAGCGAGTGGGCTATTATAAATTACGAGACGCAGAAATTAACCAAGCTTTCCGAGGTTTATACTGAGGGACTTACCCACCGCGAGGATAAAGTTTGCACAGAACCCTTTGCAAGACTTAGCACTAATTATGAAGAAGCAAAGGTTCTTGAACATTATAAAATCCGTTCCACAGATATTGACACCAGCCACCATATGAATAACGTGGCTTATGTAAAGATGATTTTCGGTGCTTTTTCAACAGCGGAACTTAACAAAATGAGCTTTAAGGAAATAGACGTGCTTTTCAAATCCCAGAGCTTTGAGGGTGAAACCCTTACAATATGTAAAAAAGAAATTGAAAACGGCTTTGACATAGGCGTGCTTCATAATGACGGCAGTGTGGCTGTAAGCGCTAGATTTATACTTAACTGATATGGAAAATATTATAATTCGTGAAATTGAAGAAAAAGATAACAAAGCAGTTGAAAATATAATAAGAAGCTGTCTTATTGAATTTGACGGTGTTAAGGACGGCTGTGCCTGGACTGACCCTGACCTTGGGCGTTTTTCTGAGATTTACGGCGAGCCTTTTAAAAAATACTGGGTAGCCGAAGATAAAAACGGCAGAATTTTAGGCGGTGTAGGTATCGGTCCCTTAGAAAACACCGATAAAATATGTGAGCTGCAGAAAATGTACTGCATAAAAGAAGCAAGAGGAACAGGTGTAGCCCACAAGCTTATAAAAGTTGCCCTTTCTTTTGCAAGGCTTTACTATAAAAAATGTTATCTTGAAACCTTCAGTAATATGGTGGCTGCACATAAATTTTACGAGAAGTACGGTTTTTACCGCATAGAAAAGCCTGTTTCCGATACAGGTCATTTCGCCTGCGACGTACTTTATTTAAAAGACTTACAGTAAAGGAGATCAATATGGAATTTTGGATTTTTATGCTGATTATGAATTTGCTCATCCCCTTAGCCTTAGTAATTTTAGGCGCTTATTTCAGAAAGAATACACCTAAAAACATCAATCATCTTTTCGGTTACAGAACAGTAAGGTCTATGAAAAACAAGGATACCTGGAGCTTTTCCCATAAATATTTCGGAAAAGTGTGGATTATTACGGGACTTATTTTACTTCCTATGGCGGTGGTTGCTATGTTGCCCCTGCTTGGTAAGGATAACGAAACGGTGGGAATATTCGGCTCTGTAATCTGCGTTGTTGAAATGATACCTTTACTTATATCTATAGCATTAACCGAAAATGCTTTGAAAAAGAATTTTAATAATGACGGTACTAAAAAAACAAAATGAGCAATAAAACACTTTTTATATCAGACCTGGACGGTACGCTGCTTACAAGCAGTGAAAGCCTTTCTCAGTTTACAAAAAACGGTATTGAAGAACTGAAAAAAAGAGGAGTGTGCTTTACTTTCGCCACTGCAAGAAGCATAGTCACCACAAAAAAGGTTATCGGGGACCTTAAAGTTAATATTCCTATGATACTTCACAACGGTGCCTTTGTGGTGGACAGCATAACTGAAAAAAAGGTCATTGAAAACCTTTTTGATGAAAAAGAATCCGAAATGCTTTTAGATGATTTACTTAAGGGAGGCATAAACCCTATTGTCTATACTCTTATAGACGAAAAAGAGCAATTTCTTTATATTGAAAGCAAGATAAATTCCTTCACAAATGAATTTATAGCTTCAAGGAAAAACGACATCAGGCGCCATCCCGTCAATGATGAAAGTGAGATGTTCCAAGGTAAAAGATATTATTTTACCTGTATTGATGAGAAAGAAAAGCTCCTGCCCTTTTATGAAAAATATAAAGATAAATTCCACCTTATTTTTGCCCGCGATTTTTATTCCGGTGACTGGTGGCTTGAATTTTTGCCTGAGGAATCAAACAAAGCAAGTGCAGCGTTAAAGCTAAAAAAGCTGTTGGGCTTTGATAAGCTTGTGGCTTTTGGCGACGGTGTAAACGATATAGAACTATTCACTGTTGCCGACGAATGCTATGCCGTTGAAAATGCTGATGAAAGACTTAAAAAAATCGCTACAAAAGTAATAGGACATCACGATGATGACAGCGTAATTAAATGGTTACTTGCCAACACATAAAAAAGCCTTGTGAAGCTTAAAGCCTCACAAGGTTTTATTTTTTAATTATTCAAGCTCAAATGCGCCGGTGTAAAGCTGGTAGTACTGTCCCTTTTCCTTTATAAGGTCCTCGTGACTGCCGCGCTCAATAATATGACCGTGATCCAGAACCATAATTACGTCGGAATTTTTAACTGTTGAAAGACGGTGAGCAATAACAAATACCGTTCTGCCTTCCATAAGCTTATCCATACCGCGCTGAACTATCTGCTCGGTTCTTGTATCAATGGATGAGGTAGCCTCGTCAAGAATCATAACGGGCGGGTCAGCTACAGCAGCTCTTGCTATTGAGATAAGCTGTCTCTGTCCCTGAGAAAGATTCTCACCGTTATTTGTAAGAATTGTATTGTAGCCGTCGGGAAGTCTTGTGATGAAATCGTCGGCACCTGCTAATTTTGCCGCTTCAATACATTCCTCGTCACTTGCGTTCAGGTTACCGTAACGGATATTCTCGTAAACAGTACCTGTAAAGAGGTTAACGTCCTGCAATACTATACCTAAAGCACGGCGAAGGTCGGACTTCTTAATCTTATTGATGTTAATTCCGTCGTATCTTATTTTGCCGTCCTCAATGTCGTAGTAGCGGTTCAAAAGGTTTGTGATGGTGG
>JAGBID010000251.1 GCA_017935165.1 Clostridia bacterium | reverse complement strand
TTCAATGTCCAGCCTTTATAGACTTGCTGAAATTGCTTCCAATGAAGGCAGCACAATTTGCGTGGAAAACCTCCCCAGAACCTGCCTTGGTAAAAACAGCAAAGAAATGATTAGGCTCACCTCCGTACACAAGGATTTACGCATCTGCTTTGACACCAACCACCTTTTATGCGAGGATGCAATCGACTTTATCAATAAGGTAGGCAAAAAAATAGTTACACTTCACGTTTCTGACTATGATTTCAAAAACGAAAGACATTGGCTTCCCGGTGAAGGCGATGTTAACTGGCAGAAATTATACAAGGCACTTTTAGATGTAGGCTACAAGGGTCCCTGGCTTTATGAAGTAAGCTTTAATCCTGAAAGCACCATTGACCGCAGAGTTCTCACTTACAGCGATTTCTATAAAAATGCAATGGAAATAATGAACGGTAATAAACCCACCGCCATAGGTGTACGTAAGGATAACTTATAAATGAAAAAGGCATTTATACTGCTTTTCGCTGTTATAGCTTTTATACTTATTTTTCACGAACCGATTATGGGGAATATCCCATTAAATGAAAGTACCGAAGCCTCATCCTCAGCGGGTGAGGTTTCTCTTTCAGAAGACAGCGAAAACAATAAAGAAAGCTCTGTGATTTTAACCCCTGCCGCTACACCTGCTCCTTCGGCTTTACCTGAGCCCACTCCCACACCTGAAGTGTTTGACCCTTACAAAATAATCAGTACTATGAGTGATGAAGAGCTTGTGGGGCAACTGTTCCTTGCAAGGTGCCCTGAATTAAAGGATGCTAAGGAAAAGGCAGACAAATACCACCTTGGCGGTTACGTTTTATTCGGAAACCATACCAAAAATGAAACGAAAGAGAGCCTAAGTGAATATATAGCCGACATTCAAAGGGATTTACCTATTCCTATGTTTATAGCTGTGGATGAGGAAGGCGGCAGTGTAACAAGACTTTCACGCTACAGTCAGTACCGAAGTGAAAACTTCCCCTCCCCAAGGTATTTATATAACAAAGGCGGTATGGATTTAATTCTTGCTACCGAAAAAGAAAAGTGCGCCCTTTTAAAAGAGCTGGGTTTTAACCTAAACTTAGCCCCTGTTTGTGACATTACAACGGACAAAAACGCCTTTATGTACAGCCGCTCCTTAGGTGAAAATCCCGAAATCACCGCTGAATATATAAAAGAAACGGTTCTTTTATATAAAAGTGAAAATTTAGGTGCAGCTTTGAAGCATTTTCCCGGCTATGGAAATAACAGGGACACCCATACAGGAATAGCTGTCGATAATAAGACTTTAGATGAACTTATCACCAAGGACCTTGTGCCCTTTTTTAGCGGAATTAATAACGGTGCGCAGACTATTTTAGTCAGCCATACCTTTATAAACAGTATTGATGAAAATTTACCCGCCACACTTTCACCTGAAGTTATAGGATTTTTAAGAAACGAGATGAATTTTGACGGTGTTATAATCACCGACGATTTATATATGCAGGCTATTACTGATCTTTACGGTGCCTCGGAAAGTGCTTTAATGGCTATTGACGCAGGCTGCGACCTTCTTTGCAGTACTGAATTTGAAATTCAGTATGAAGCTGTACTTAACGCCCTGAAAGAAGGCAGAATAAAACGCCGTTGCCTTGAAGAATCCGCCGCAAGAGTTCTTATTTGGAAACATAAACTCGGCTTAATAAACTAAAAGAGAAGGAAAAGCTTAACTAAGCTTCCCTTCTCTTATTTTATTTCGTCATACTCTTAATAAATTCTATTTCCTTTTCATTGTAAGGATTTAAATCCTCGTCAAAAATATCGTGCTGCCAAACCTCAGGTTTACCATCCTTAGGATTTTTTGAGGAGTCCCAGCTTAAATAGGTCTGTGTTTTGCCTGCTACAAGTCCCCAGTTTACAATACCGATATTTTTCTCCTTGTATAACGGAACATGGGTTTCAAAAGTATTGCTAAGAGGTCTGTTGAGCCATTCGGTACAAACCATTGGGCGGTCATACTGCTCCAAAAATTCAAGTCTTCTTTTTGTTATTTCCATATCGCTGTAATCATGGAAATTAATAATATCGGAAAGTTCACAGCACAATTTATCGAAATCGGAATATGCCCAAATGCAGGCAGACAGAGGTTGAGACGGATTTACCTCTCTTGCCCACTTAAATGTATTTTTTAAAAGCTTATGGCATTTTTCCTTTCTTTCGCTGTTTCCCGGCTCGTTATAAAGATCCCAGAGTATAATTCTTCCATCATCTTTATATTTACCTACTATTTCCTTAACGTAACTTTCAAGGAAAGGCGCCTCGTTTTCGCTGTCAGCATATACAAAGCCCGGGCTTGCGGTCCAGCGACTGTTATGAACGCAGGGC
>JAGBID010000250.1 GCA_017935165.1 Clostridia bacterium | reverse complement strand
TGAATTATATATACTCGTATCAACACTAAATGTATATTTTATATTTTTAGCCATTAATTAGTTTTGTTCATCTAATTGATTTTCATATCTATCACCGCAGTAGAAATTTTTAAGTTATATTCCGACTTTGTCGGAGTGATATAATTGCAAAAGCAATAGTGTTATTGAACCCTACGGTTTCAGTGTTATTTTATTCGCCTCAAACTGCCACCGTAGGCAATATAACTCGGCTTTAGCCGAATATAACTGCGAAGCAATATAACTCGCCGCGGAAAACGAGGCGAATAAAACTGCGAGACTTCCTTTTGGGAAGTCTCGCTTACGGTTGCCCTTAATTTTTAAAGATTTTCAATAAACTTTGTAAGCATCCTTACAATTATCTCGTTACCCCTGTCGTTGGGATGTAAGCCGTCGGGCATATACTTTTCCCTCATAATATCTACAGCAGGCTGAACACCGCTGTTTGCATAGATATCAAGTACGGGAAGGGAATAATATTCTGCAACCTCCTTGATTATATCCTTATAAACCTTCAAGGGAGCTGTGTCGAAACTCCTTACGTGCTCAGCTCTTGGGTCATCCTCATTTAAACGGTGGAAGGGTGTTAAAACAATTATCTGAGATTCGGGATATTTGTTTATAAGTCCTTCGAAAAGTGTATGACAAGCGCCGTAAAAAGTATAAACCGTTCTGTCGCTCATTTCGCCTAAGGGAGTATTGCCGTGGCCGTAGTCGTTGGTACCGCCGAAAACTACAACGATATCTGCATCGTCATCCATAGTCTGATAGCGCTTGCAGAAATCCTGACAGTTTTCATAGGGCACGCCTATCTGTCTTGCAATTTCAGTACCGCTTATGCCGTAATTTCGGCAGATTGCACCGTACTTTTCAGCGATAATATTTACGTACATCTTATCTTTGGCACTTGTGCCCACACCTTCGGTGATGCTGTCGCCAAGGAAATTTATCTTTTTGCCCTTTATATCCATATCAATACTCCGTCCTTTCGATAACAGTCGCTTTAAGTTCGGGACTTAAGCGGTTGAAATACTCCGCAAAGCCGCCAACTCTTACAATCAGATGCTGATGCTTCTCGGGGTGCTCAAGAGCATCCAAAAGCTCCTCCCTGGAAGCGCAGGTCACTTGAAGCTGCATACCGCCCATATCAAAGAAACCTTCGGTAAGAGGCTTTAATAAAGATTCAACGTGGTTTTTGGATATTCTTATATTTGTAACGGGTGTGCCCAAAACCTTATTTAGCTTCAATGCAGCAACACTTGACAAAAGGGCAGTGGGTCCTAATTTATCCCTGCCGTAAACAGCACCGCAGGAATCGCACAAGGGGTCGCCGTCGCGTCTGCCGTCGGGGGTAGATTTAACGTTTCTGCCTGCATCCACGTAAGTAGTAAACTGGTTTGAAACAGGGAAATATCTGCCTGCAGGAGTACAGCTGTGGTTTTCAAACTCGCCGTAAATTCTGTCCGATAAATAGGATGCTATTTCATTAACGCTTTCAATATCGTTACCGTGCTTAGGCTGTTTTTCGCAGTCAAGAAGAAGCTGGCTGTCGCCTTCTTCAAGCTTAGTTAAAAATTCCTCAGCTGTGTATTTTTTGCTTTCATAAACAAGGTTTTTAATTACAGACATTGAATCAATAACGTTTATTAAACCTGCAACGTTCATAACGCTCCAGTTGTACCTTGCTCCGCCTGCATTAAAGTCCTGCATTTTATCAATACAATCATCTATAAAAAGAGTTCTTACAGGCTGGGGACGGAACTTTGCCCTTGTTTTGCGGTGCTCTTCCAGAATACCGCAGGTTTCTGCCACAACCTTCTCTGCTTCTTTTGCATAAGAAGTCATAAACTCCTCAACAGACGCACATTTAGTAAGATTTTCCCTCATAAATCTGTCGAAAACCAGGGCTGTGTTTATGCCTGCGTCGTCACTTCCTACGTTGGAAAGACCTTCTATCATGGTTTCTGTACATCCGCCGAAAGCCATAAACTTAAGGTCCTCTTCCCTGACTTCGGGGCAACGGGTTAAAACTTCGTTTTTAAATATCTCCCAATTATAGAGTGCAGGCTGACCGCAGCTTGTCTCAATAGCACGGTAAGAAGCCTGCCAAACTTCTTCAGGCATATCCTTTGTAACAAGAAGCTGAATACTGGGGCGCCTTATATTATGTATTGCATCTATACATTGTACCGTAAGCTCGTTATAATCAGGGCCTAAGGGCTCGCTCCAGCCGTCATTTGCATCCACGTGGGTGTAAAGCTCTTTAAGTAAAGGTCTTATATCCTCACCCTTAAAGTAAGGAAGTAAACCTCGGTCAAGTCCGCCTATATCATCACAGCCGTCTATATAATATACAAAGTTCCAGGCAACCAATGCCTCGTAAATATTTCGGGGTGAATTTTCAGGCACATAGTTTAAAGCTTCTATTAAAGCCTTATCGCCATTCATTTCTTCAAGGTGCTTTATACATCTTACACGGAAAGCCTCAATACCATCAAGCAGAATAAGCATAGCTTCCTTAAAATCACAATCCTTTAAAGCCATAACTCTTTCTCTGTAGGTTTTAAGACCATCCTTTAAAATTCTACGGTAATTAATAAAGGAGTGAGTATATCCTGCACCGCCAACAGTGTGGGGAGTATTGATTTCGGCTACCTTTTTATGTTCAGCCAAAAGAAGCTCTGCAGCTTCGGGACATTTTTCCTTCATTTGGCCATAATTAAAGGAATAGGTATAAGAAAACTCGGGACGCATAGCTACATCCCGGTTCTCCCAGTTTTTATTTATATTAAGACCGCAAGGGTAAAGCCTACCTCCGTCATAGGGGGTAAGCTTAGCGTTTTTAAGATATTCGGCAACTGCCTTTGAATAACGGTAAATCGGCTCTTTTTCAGTATTAAATAAAATTTCAGCAGCGTAAAATTCGTTCTTATTTCTTAAAAGTTCATACATACCGCTCATAGTATCACCTTTTATTTAAGTATTTTTGACTTAAGGAAAACAATAGCAACAATAACAGCCATAATAATTGATAATCCTATAACAGCCGCAAAGCCCCATGGCTCTGTTGCAAAAGGCATACCTGCACCGCTTACGTTCATACCGTAGGCACTGAATATCATAGTAGGTACGGAAAGAACGATTGTGATAATGGCAAGCACCTTCATTACGTTATTCACGTTGTTATTAATAACTGAGGAGAAGGCATCCATCATACTGTTTATGATGCCGCTATAGATGTTAACCATCTCGATAGCCTGTTTGTTTTCAATAATAACATCTTCCAGCAGCTCAGTATCCTCAGGATATTTTTTAATGGAATCAATTTTCACAAGCTTTTCAAGTACCATTTCATTGGAACGCAGGGAGGTTGTGAAGTAAACCAAGCTCTTTTCAAGCTCAAGAAGCTGTATAAGCTCCTTATTCTGGGGTGACTGCTGAAGCTTTTTTTCGATAATTTCAGTCCTCTTGTTAATACCGCGAAGGTACTGAAGGAAGAGTGCCGCATTTCTGTAAAGAATCTGGAGGATAAACCTTGTTTTCCAGCCTGTGTAGAAATTTTTAACCTTGCCCTTCATTAAACCTGTCAGAACAGGGGTATCGCCCAAGCAGACGGTTATAATATTTTCCTTTGTTAAGATAATACCCATAGGAATGGTGCCGTACCATTGCTTTTCGTTTCTTTCCTCGATAATAGGAATGTCCACAAGGATAAGGGTATAATTATCCTCAATTTCGATATGAGATCTTTCGTTATCGTCCAGCGCCGCTTTAAGGTCGTCGATTTCTACACTTAATTTGTCGCTAACCCAATCAAGTTCATCCTGAGAAGGGTCGGTAAGTGCTATCCATGCACCTGCCTCGATATCATCAAGCTCTTCAATTCTTGTTGCCTCGGATTTGATAATTTTGATCATGGCGTAAAACTCCTTTCGTGCAGTACGCAAGGAGCCACCCAAACGTACCGCTATTAAATTGTCGCGTTAGGTTCAGGTAAAGGTTCCATTGTCAATTTTGACTATCTCTGCCCGCGCAAAGAATCTCCTTCTTTTTATTTGAATCTCTATCTATGGGGAGTATTCCCCACCTTTTAGCTTATATCACAAATCAAATTTTGTCAAGAATTTTTATTTCAAGTAAAAAGCAGATTTCAATTAAGAAATCTGCTTTAAAAATTAACTGAACTGTGAATTGTAAAGGTGCGCGTAGAATCCGTCTTGTGCCATCAGCTCGGTGTGCTTACCCTGCTCCACAATGTCACCGTCGCGGACAACCAATATAACATCCGCTTCGCGTATTGTGGAAAGGCGGTGAGCAATAACAAAACAAGTCTTGTTTTCCATAAGTCTGCGCATAGCCTTCTGAATCTTCATCTCTGTTCTTGTGTCAACGTTACTTGTAGCCTCGTCAAGAATTAAAAGCTCAGCTTCAAGCATCATAGCTCTTGCAATTGTAAGAAGCTGTTTCTGACCTTTACTTATACTGCTGCCGTCATCTGTTAAGACTGTATCGTAGCCGTCGGGCAAGGTCATAATAAAGTCGTGAATTTCAGCTGCCTTGCAGGCGTTTATAACTTCCTCCTTGGTGGCGCCTTCCTTTCCGTAAGCGATATTATCGTAAACACTGCCGCTGAAAAGCCAGGTATCCTGCAATACCATGGAGTAAGCAAGGCGCATATCCTTACGCTTTATATCTCTTATTTCGGTGCCGTCAAGAGTAATACTGCCGGAATCGATATCGTAAAAACGCATTAAAAGATTAATTATGGTAGTTTTACCTGCACCCGTGGGACCCACAATAGCCACCAAAGCGCCCTTGGGAGCCTTAAAGCTTAAGTTATTAATGATGGTAACGTCCTTATTGTAACCGAACTTAACGTCCTTTAATTCAACGTCACCTTCAACCTTTGTAAGGGAAACTGCCTCAGGCTTATCCTCAGGCTCCGGAACTTCGTCAAGAAGTCTGAAAACACGCTCAGCAGCTGAGAAAGCGGACTGTAATTCACCTGCAAGGTTTGCAATTTCATTTATGGGACCGCTGAACTTACGGGAATAGAGAACGAAGGTGCTTATGTTACCAACGCTTATGCTGCCTGCAAAATAGAGCAGGGAACCGAAAAAGCTTACAAGTGAAAGGGAAAGGTTGTTCATAAAGTTAACGGAAGGACCGATGGTGCTGCCATAGTAGTCGGCTTTATAGTAAGCCATAACAGCCTCTTCATTTTTCTCGTCAAATTTATCGGCAATCTGATTTTCGCGGTTATAGGCTTTTATTGTTTTCTGGCCGCCAATCATTTCCTCTACAAAGCCGTTAAGCTCACCAAGCTTTGCTGACCTGCGCCTGAAAAGAGGTCTTGTGAAGCTTGTGATAAACTTTGTAAGGCAAATGGAAACGGGAATTGTAAACACGAACACAAGCACAAGCACCGGGGAAATCTGCAGCATCATAAACAGGGCACCTATAACGGTTACGGCACTTGAAAAAACGTGCACAACGTCGTTTGTAAGGGATGCGTTAATAGTGTCAATGTCGTAGGAAATACGGCTTAAAATATCACCCGTGCTGTTGGTATCGTAGTAGCTTACAGGTAATACGGAGAGCTTGTTAAAAACCTGAGCTCTCATTTTGAAAACCACCCTGCGGCTTACCCTGATAAGAATTCTTGAAAGTAAATAAGAAAGTATGGAGGAGGCTACATAAAACACCGCCATCCAGATACAATAATAAGTGATGCCGTTAAAATCCACGTTGCCTACACCTACAATACAGTCCACAGCCTTACCTGAAAGGTCAGGACCTATTAAGGCGAACACATTGGAGAAAATAGTGGTAAGAATTGCCAGCAGCATCCAATATTTATGCTCCATAATGTATACAAGCAGTCTTCTTAAAAGCTTGCTTTTTTTCTCGTGAACCTGAGGCATTAAAGCTTTGCCTTCGTCGCGCTCTGCTTCAAAGGCCTTTTTCTTCTTGTTTTCTTTATTTTTACTCATAGCTTTATACCTCCTTTACAGCTTCATCTGGGAATCGGCAATTTCACGGTAAACCTCACAGTTATTGATGAGGAAATCGTGGTTGCCTATGCCTATTATCTGTCCGTTTTCAAGCACTATGATGGTTTCTGCGTGCTTAATGGAGGATACACGCTGTGTAACTATAACTTTGGTGGTGTCTGCCCTGTGATTTCTGAGCTTTTCACGCATCAAGGAGTCCGTCTTATAGTCAAGAGCACTGGAGGAATCGTCAAGAACAAGTATGTCGGGGTTGGCTGCAACGGCACGGGATATAAGAAGCCTTTGCTTCTGTCCGCCCGAAAGGTCCGCACCTTTTATTGCGACCTCGGTGTCAAGACCGCCGCGTTCCTCAATAAATTCTTTAGCCTGGGCAATTTCCGTGGCAAGCTCGATATTCGCATTGTCCCTGCCGAAAGCGATATTTTCCCTTATGGTGTCCTTGAAAATCGTATCATTCTGGAAGGCTGCACCAAATTTTCTTTTAAGCTCTGCTTCCTCATAATATTTTATGTTCTTGCCGTCAATGAAAATTTCACCGTCGGTTACGTCATAGAAGCGCATTAAAAGCTGGATGATTGTACTTTTACCGCTGCCCGTGGCGCCGATAATACCTAAGGTTTCACCGCGGTTAACGGCAAAGTTCAGGTTATTCATTTCAAAATTGCTTTTTTCGTATTTAAAGCTTACGTTTCTGAATTCGATGTGAGCGGTGGAAGGGACCTTTTCCTCTTCGTTTTCACCGGGCATTTCCATTTTCAAATCTTCGGGGCTGTTTAAAACTTCCTCAATTCTGCCTGAGGATGCACTTGCTCTTGAAATAGATGTAAATATTCTTGTGATAGCCATTAAGGACTGGTGGATAAGCGTAAAATAGTTCATAAATGCTATTATCTTACCTATCTCGCTGTCGCCGTTATATACTCGCCATGAACCAACCGCAATAACAGTAACAAGGCCTAAGTTAAGAATGGCACCCATCATGGGGTTTACCATTGCCATAAAGGTTTCGGCTGTTTTTTCCTTTGTCATAAGCTCGGTGTTGACCTTATCAAAACGCTTTCTTTCGTATTCAGCCTTGGAAAGAGCCTTGATAACCCTTACGCCCGTAACGTTTTCTCTAACGGTCATAAGCATATCATCGGAAGCACCCTGAACCCTTCTGAAAAGGCTGCGGCCTTTGTTCTTAACCTTAAAGCTGATAACTGCGGCTATAGGAAGCATTGTCATCATAATTAAAGTAAGCACGGGGTCCATTGTAAGGGTAATGGCAATACCGCCTATAAGCATAATAGGTGCTCTTATACCCATCCTCTGCAGCATAGAGCAGGTCTGATGAATTATATATGTATCCGAGGTCATTCTTGAAATGAGGGAAGGAATTGTAAGTTTATCTACCTGACGGTTGGAAAGGGTTGTTATCTTTCTGAAGGTGTCACCGCGCAGGCGCCTTGTAATATCCTTTGAAACGCCCGATGCCATTCGGTTGGCTGTTACGTTTCCTATCCAGGCACCGATGCAGAAAAGCACCATTATAACGCCCCAGGTAATGGCAAGGTTAAAATCACCGCTTGGTAAAACCTCGTCAACTATCATAGAAAGCACCCACGGGATACCTAAATCAAAAAGGGTGCCTATTAATTTAACTGCAAATCCACCGCACATTCGCGGTATAAAGGGCTTTATATACCCTGTAACTTTCTTCTCCTGCATTTCCTGATACCTTCTCTAAATTATAGTAGCACTTGCAACAATATTTTCTCTATTATACCACATTTTAGTTAAACCGTCAACTATATCCGTAGCTTATTGAGGAATTTTATGATTAAAATGGACTTTGATGCCAACTGCACCGTTATGAATGAATACGTAATGCCAAAAGACACAAACGCCCTTGGCATATTATTCGGAGGCAAACTATTTTCCTTAATGGATATATGCGCCGCAATTGCAGTAAAAAACACACCGGCAGAAGCGCTGTAACTGCCGGTGCTGAAAATATTAATTTTTTAAAGCCTTCTTACCGGGGGGATATACTTACTTTAAAAGCGAATATTTTATCCTTCGGAAATACCTCCGTTAAAGCAGAAGTAAAGGTAACAAGGGAAATTCCCGGAAATAATGAACCCACCTTAATAGCAGAAGGAATTTTCACCTTCGTTATTATTTAACGCCTGTTACTTCATATCCTGCGTCAACGATAGCAGCCTTGCAGGCTTCAATGTCAGCATCAGCAGGAACTGTAGCAGAGTTTGTTTCGAGGCTTACTTCAGCATTAACACCTATAGCCTCCAATGCCTTTTTAACATGAGCAACACAGTGCTTGCACATCATACCGTCAATTTCAATGATCTTCATATTATTTTCTCCTTTATTTTCTATTATATTTTCATCGGTCTTGGCCGATAATTCACAGCTTACTTCACAAGTGCTTTCCTTAACAAGAAGGGTTTCGCCATCTTTTCTGATGGAATTTTTCCTTGCTTTATCCCTTTTACTCTCATAAACCTTAAAGAAATTAAGCCTTAAAGCATTGGAAACCACGCAGAAGCTTGACAGGCTCATAGCTGCGGCACCGAACATGGGGTTTAACTCCCAGCCTAATAAGGCTATAAATGCACCTGCAGCCAGAGGAATACCTATTACGTTATAGATAAATGCCCAGAAAAGGTTCTGGTGGATTACCCTTAAGGTTGCGCGGCTGAGCCTGATGGCAGCTGCAGCATCCTTTAAGCTGTTCTTCATAAGCACTATATCCGCCGCATCTATGGCAACGTCCGTGCCTGCGCCTATGGCAATACCTATATCCGCCCTTGTTAAAGCAGGAGCATCGTTAATTCCGTCGCCCACCATTATTACCTTGCCCTTTTCTTTAAGCGCCTTTATAACGTCCTCCTTACCGTCGGGAAGAACACCTGCGATAACCTCATCCACACCTGATAATTTACCTATTGCCTTTGCAGTGCGCTCATTGTCACCCGTAAGCATAACCGTGTGGATGCCCATATTTTTAAGCTCCTTTACAGCCTCGAAGCTATCCTCCTTAATAACGTCCGCCACGGCAATTATACCCATAAGCTTATTGCCTTTTGCAAAGAAAAGGGGTGTTTTGCCGCTTTCAGCAAGACTTTCTGCCTTTTCCTTCATAGCTTTTTCCACTTTAATTCTGCTTTCAATAAAGCTTAAATTACCTGCAAAAAGCTTTTCGCCCTTTAATAAAGCTTCAAGTCCGTTACCGGGAAGAGCTTTGAAGTCCTCTGTTTCAAAGAAAGCTGTATTCATCTCCTCTGCCTTTTTAATCACAGCCTTGGCTAAGGGATGCTCACTTTTCTTTTCAAGGGAATAAGCAAGGCTTAAAAGCTCGCCTTCGCTTATATTGTTTGCAATTATATCTGTAACAGTTGGCTCACCCTTGGTAATTGTACCGGTTTTATCAAGGGCAACTATCTGAGCTTTTCCTGTTTCCTCCAAGGAGACAGCTGTTTTAAACAGAATACCGTTCTTAGCACCCTTACCGGAGCCAACCATAATGGCAACAGGAGTAGCAAGACCTAAAGCGCAGGGGCAGCTGATGACCAATACGGAAATACCCCTTGCCAAAGCAAAGCCAAACTCAGCACCCGTAAGCATCCAAATAATAACTGTAATTACTGCTATGGAAATTACCACAGGCACAAACACACCCGAAACCTTATCGGCGATTTTTGCTATGGGAGCCTTGGTGCTCGAAGCATCGCTTACCATTTTAATTATCTGAGAAAGGGCAGTATCCTCGCCTACCTTTTCAGCTTCACATTTTATAAAGCCTGACTGATTTATGGTAGCGGCGGAAACTCTGTCCCCTGCCTTTTTATCCACGGGAATACTCTCGCCTGTTAAAGCGGATTCATTTACCGCGCTTTCGCCCTCTAAAACTATACCGTCCACGGGTATATTCTCGCCGGGGCGCACCACAAAAACATCGCCTTTTTTAACTTCCTCTATTTCTACTTCTTTCTCGACTCCGTCAACTATTATATTTGCCTTCTTGGGTTTCAACTTCATCAGGCTTTTTAAAGCATCGGTTGTTTTACCTTTGCTTCTTGCCTCAAGCATCTTACCCACGGTGATCAAAGCCAATATCATAGCTGCGGATTCGAAGTAAAATTCGTGGTACAAATCGTGCATTACTTCATGGCTTTCAGCCTTAGTCATCAGGAATAATGCTACCGTGCTGTAAACAAATGAAGCACCTGAGCCTAAAGCCACCAATGTATCCATATTAGGTGACTTGTGAAGCACACCCTTAAAGCCGTTTATGAAGAATTTCTGGTTTATTACCATAACTATTGCGGCTAAAACCAGCTGTAAAATTCCAAGAGCAATTAAATTATTCTCGAAAAATGCAGGCACGGGAAAGCCCCACATCATATGTCCCATGGAAAAATACATAAGCACTATAAGGAAGCCAAGGGAAGCTATAAGCCTTCTTTTTAATATAGGAGTTTCCCTGTCTGTTAAGGCATCCTCGTTTTCGCTGCTTTTACTCTTCCCTTTTTCGCTGTTTTGAAGCGATGCGCCGTAGCCTGCTTCAACCACAGCTTTTATTATAATATCGGGACTAAGCTCTGTTTCCACCATCATTGAGTTTGTAAGAAGATTAACACTGCAGCTTTTTACACCTTCCACAGCATTAACAGCTTTTTCCACCCTTGCACTGCAGGCGGCACAGCTCATACCCGTTACGTTATATTTTTGCATATTATCCCTTTCTTTCAAATTTATTTCATCAGCTTCTGAAGCGTTGTTACAAGCTCGTCCACAACTTCCTCGTTGCCGTTTTTAATGTCCCTTGTCACACATCCTTTTATGTGAGAGGAGATAAGCTCCCTATTAAAAGCATTCACGGCAGCGTTAACCGCGGCGGACTGAATTAAAATATCGTTACAGTAGCTGTCGCTTTCAAGCATATTTTTAATACCCCTTATCTGCCCTTCTATACGGCTTAAGCGGTTTAAAAGCTTTCTTTTTTCTTCTTCGTTTCTTATTGTTTTTTTATTTTCACAGCAGCATTCCATATCCATTCTCCGGTTTTTAAGAATTTCTCTATTTAAATAATATACCCTATGGGGGTATTTGTCAATGCTTTAAAACGAAAAATAATTCATAAAACTTATTAAATTTGTTGATAGTACCGCTATTTGCCTTGTGATATACTTATAAAAAATCAGGAGGTATATTATGGATAAGCTTAATTTAGGTATTGCGTACCACGGAAACAGACTTCTCTCCCACGTACGAGAGGATTTAAAGGATATTATAGACCATCGTTTTAATACGGTTGTGCATATGTTTTCTCACAACGATTGGGACAGAAGTGCCAACATAATGAAAGAAATTTTCGCTATGACAAATGAAATGGGTCTTGATTTTTGGGTGGATAACTGGGGACTTGCAGGTGTACCCGGCGATAAATCTCACTTTTTGTGCTATCACCCCGAAGCACACCAGTATTTTTCCGACGGCACTATGCGCCCTGTTAACGTATGCTTCAATCACGAAAGCTTTATAAGCTGGACAAAAGAATGGATTGACAAGGTTTACGAGTGCGGCGGCAGAAAGATTTTCTGGGATGAACCTGCTTTGAACTCAAATAAAGATAGATTTTCCTGCGCCTGCCCTGTTTGTAAGAAGTTTTTTAAAGAGCGTTACGGCTACGAAATGCCCGTAATTCCCAATAAAGACGCTTATGATTTTCAGGTTTACACCATAAGAAACTACTTTGATAAAGTGACCTCTTATTCAAAAGCTAAGGGTATGGAAAATATAGTATGCGTTATGCTTGGCGGTCACCTTGGCATCAGCCTTGATAACGCCGATGCCCTGGGCACACTTGATACTCTCGATAATATCGGAAGCGACCCTTATTGGGTAGGTTTAAACTTAACAGGTGCCGAAGTTTATAAATTTGTTTACGAAAACACAAGGAAGAATATAATAACAAGTGAAAAATTCTGCAAAAACCATAATATATGGATTCAGTGTTACAGTAACCCCAAAGGGCTTGAAGAGGACGTAGTATACGCCGCCGAAGCCGCCTACGATGCAGGCGCAAGAAATATTCTTTACTGGGGCTTCAGAGGTAGTGAAGGCAACGACTACCGCGCCCAAAACCCCGATATAATATGGCAGAGAATGGGCGACGCCAACTTAAGGATTCTTAACAAAGAACGCGACAGAATAAGGGAAGAAGCTAAAATTCTGTTGAATTTAAAATAACAAACTTACAAAAGAAAAAGGTGTAAGAATTGATCTTACACCTTAATTTTTATTCATTAAATTTAAACGAGCCTGAAAGCAGGGTTACTCTTTCATTTGAAACGGTTAATATACCGCCGTCAGTATGACCGAGGCGCTCTTCACCGTCGGGAAGCTCAATTTTAACTTCACATTCCTTTACAACCGTTACAAAAGGAATATGCTTTGCAAGCACTGCAAGCTCACCTTCAACACCTCTGACCCTGAGCATATATACTTCACCGTCAAAGGTATTTCCGTTTGGTGAGGAGATAACGAGCCTGAAGTTATTTTCACTTAAGCTCTGTCCGCTCATCTTACCACCTGCTTCTGTGCCTTCTCAACAGCTTCGTCAATAGTACCTACGTAGAGGAATGCAGACTCAGGGAGATTATCATGCTTACCTTCAATAATTTCCTTAAAGCCGCGGATTGTTTCGCTGAGGGGTACGTAAATACCGGGGAAGCCGTTGAACTTTTCGGAAACGTGTAAGGGCTGGGAAAGGAAACGCTGGATCTTTCTTGCGCGCTGAACAAGAAGCTTATCTTCGTCGCTAAGCTCATCCATACCCATAATAGCGATGATGTCCATAAGCTCCTGATAATGCTGAAGAATTCTCTGAACTTCTTTAGCTACAAAATAGTGCTCCTCACCTAAAACTTCGGGTGAAAGAATACGGCTTGTGGACTCAAGAGGGTCAACAGCAGGATAAATACCCTGAGAAGCAATGCTACGTGCTAAAACTGTGGTAGCATCAAGGTGGGCAAAGGTAGTAGCGGGAGCGGGGTCAGTTAAGTCATCGGCAGGCACGTAAACAGCCTGAATGGATGTAATTGAACCCTTCTTAGTGGATGTGATTCTTTCCTGCAAAGCACCCATTTCTGTAGCAAGTGTAGGCTGGTAACCAACAGCTGAAGGCATACGGCCTAAAAGTGCAGAAACCTCACTACCTGCCTGAGTGAAACGGAAAATATTATCAATAAACAAAAGCACGTCCTGACCTTCGTGGTCACGGAAATACTCAGCCATTGTAAGACCTGAAAGGGCAACTCTCATTCTTGCGCCCGGAGGTTCATTCATCTGACCGTAAACCAGGGTTGTATTGCTTAAAACGCCTGATTCCATCATCTCGTTGTAAAGGTCGTTACCTTCTCTTGTTCTTTCACCAACACCTGTGAAAACGGAAAGACCGCCGTGCTCACGGGCAATATTATGGATAAGCTCCATAATAAGAACTGTTTTACCAACACCTGCACCGCCGAAAAGGCCAACCTTACCGCCCTTTGAGTAGGGGCAAAGAAGGTCAATAACCTTAATACCGGTTTCAAGTATTTCCTGAGATGTG
>JAGBID010000249.1 GCA_017935165.1 Clostridia bacterium | reverse complement strand
CAACCCCTCCGTCATAATTTCGAAGAAATTTTACACCATCCCTCTTGCTAAAATTCTTCGAATTTATGGAGGCGAGTTGCCCGTGGATTTGGCTCTGTGTGCAATGTAACCCCCCAAAACAAAAAACAGGCGTTGTATCCTTACGGTTACAACGCCTTAGGTCTGCCTATTAAATTTCGTCTTCTTCAGATTTTACTTTTTCAAAAAGCTTCTTTATTAAAATTTCCTCTGCCTTCTGACCTTCTATCTTGGTAACGGTAACGGAAAGATTATCAAACTCAAAAGAGTCGCCCTCATCGGGGATTTTATCCGTGTGCTGTATAACCCAGCCGTTGATGGTGCTGGCTTCAGTTTCGTCCTCAATTTCGAAGTAATCGAAAAGCTCGTCAAGGTCAAGAGTGGTGGGAATAATAAACTTGTTGTCGCCAAGCTCCTTTACGCCGTCCTCGATTTCGTCGTGCTCATCCCAGATATCACCAACAATTTCCTCGATAATATCCTCAAGGGTAACAATACCCTCGGTGCCGCCGAATTCGTCAACGATAACTGCAATGTGGAGCTTGTTTTTCTGAAGCTTTCTAAGTAATTCGGAAAGCTTCATTGAAGGGGGTATGAACTCAGCAGGCTTCATAATTTCCGTGAAGCTAAGCTCAGTACCCATTATATAATTATGGAAGTCCTTTTCATTTATAACGCCTATAATGCTGTCAATGGTTTCCTCGTAAACGGGGAGCCTTGAAAAGCCTGACTCCTTAAAAATCTCCCTGACTTCGTCGGTAGTCATATCCTTATCAACTGCATAAACGTCAATTCTCGGTGTCATAATGTCAATGGCTTCAAGGTCATTGAAATCAATAACGTTCTTTATAAGCTCGCTTTCGTGGCTGTCAATGCCGCCTTCCTGCTCTGCCTCGTCAACCATTGTTAAAATTTCATCGTCGGTAACTGCGCTTGTTTCTGTTTTTACACCCAAAAGCTTTCTGATGCCTGCCTTAAGACCGATAAGCAGGAAGTTAATGGGCTTAAGTATAACAAGAAGAAAACGCATAATGGGTGCAACCGCCATGGCGAAGTTTTCGGGGTTTTCCTTAGCAAGGCTCTTAGGTGTTATTTCACCGAAAATAAGTACTGCAACCGTCATAACTATTGTGGAAATAGTGGCGCCCGTGTCCTTATAAATGCTTACGAAAAGCACCGTTGCCAAGGTGGTGGATGCAATGTTAACAATATTGTTTCCTACTAAAATTGATGAAATAAGTTCATCGTAATTCTCTGCGAGCTTTAAAGCCAGCTTAGCTCTTTTATTCTCCTGGGCTAAGTTTTTAAGCCTTACCTTATTTAAGGAGGAGAATGCGGTCTCGGTAGCTGAGAAAAAGGCTGAAAGACCGATTAAAATAATGATCACAACTATAAGCGTGATACTGTGACTGTCCATAAAAGGGTATATCACCTCGTATAAAATATTATCCCTGCTATAATACCACATCTGTTTTCATTTTGCAAGTAAAACACTTAATTCCTTTAGATTGACAAACACTTTCCTTTTTGTTATATTTAATTCGTTATACTAATTTAAAAGGGATAAATTATGAAAAGAAAAGTTTATTTATTTGAAAACATAACCTCAACAAACGACTTTTGTAAGAATATCGCCAAGGTAGGCGCAACCGAAGGCACTGTTGTGGTAGCAGATATGCAGACTATGGGAAAGGGCAGAATGGGCAGAAGCTTTATTTCTCCCAAGGGTACGGGACTTTACCTGTCAATTGTATTAAGACCTAAGTTTGATAAAATTTTCCTTCCTTTAATTACAACTGCAGCGGCGGTGGCGGCAGCCAGAGCCATCGAGCACGTAAGTCCCAGAAAAGCCTTTATCAAATGGGTAAACGATATTTACGTGGATAATAAAAAGGTGGCAGGCATACTTGCGGAAAGCTCCTTTTCAGATACGGACGAAAATTTAAATTATACTATTCTTGGTATCGGTATCAATATTCTTCCTCCCAAAAACGGCTTTAACGAAAGCATAAAGGATATTGCAGGCAGCGTTTATAAGAAGTTTGCGCCCGAGGGCACAAGGGACAGACTTTTAAACGAATTTTTAAACGAGTTTGAAGCTCTTTACGAAAAGCTCCCGGAGAAGGATTTTATAATAGAGTATAGGGAAAGAAGCTTCCTTATAGGCAAAAATATTACCTTTATAAAGAACGAGGAGGAAATTTCCGCCCTTGTTCTGGATGTGGACGAAAGCGGCTCCCTTGTTGTAAAAAAGGAAGATGCCGAGATTTTAACCCTCTCCACAGGGGAAGTTAATATCAAGAAGGACGAGAATTTCTATAAGGCTATAAATGAATAATTTAAGAGTAAAGGCATTAATTGAGTGTTCGGTTTTCGCTGCCGTAATAGCGGTATTAAGCTTAATATCAATACCCTTGCCTTTAGGCGTACCCGTCACATTACAGATTTTCTCCGTTTCATTGGCAGGATATTTCTTAGGCCCGAAAAAAGGTGTGGCGGCAACTTCCGTTTACCTTGCCGTAGGATTAATGGGCTTGCCCGTTTTCGCAGGCTTTCAGGGCGGATTTCAGGTGCTTTTGGGTCCTACGGGCGGATTTTTGGCAGGATTTGTTTTACTTGCCTTTTTTACGGGAATTGCATCAAAATTTGAAAAACAAATAAAAGCCTTTTTAATCGGACTTATAGGCTTAGCGCTTTGCCATATTCTCGGTACAGCGCAGTATTCTTTTTACAGTTTGCTTAGCTTTTATAAAGCCTTTTTAATTGTGAGCGCCCCTTATTTAATAAAGGATGTTTTGCTTTTGTATTTAGCTTTGTTTGTTTCAGGGAAAATTAAAAAGAAGCTTATATAATCTCTTTCCAAAATGCAAATTTAGGTGTATAATAAACTATATATTATGTTAAAGGCGGTGTTTTTGTGGACGTAAGAATAGGCGATATACTTTTAATGAAAAAGCCCCATCCCTGCGGCGGCAAGGAGTTTTCCGTGCTTCGAGTTGGTATGGACTTTAAAATAAAATGTCAGAACTGCGGCCACGAAGTAATGCTGCCCAGAATCAAGTGCGAGAAAAACATCAAGAGGATAATCAGGGAAGAGGAGTAATTGTCCTCGGGTTCGTGTAAGGCAATAATATTCGTAGTTCGCGCAAGCGAGATACCGTCGAATTAAATGTTAATGGTACTGCGCAAGGTAACAAATATTCGTAGGGACAACATTAATGTTGTCCGTCGCGTAAGCGAGATACTGTCGAATTAAATGTTAACGGTACTGTGCAAGGTAACAAATATTCGTAGGGACAACATTAATGTTGTCCGTTATAGGAACCATTGAGAAAATATAGTTAACACCTGAGAATAAAGCCGTCCGGGAGAGTACGTTAAATCGTGTAAATAAAGCATTATTGAGAAGAAAGCATTATAATATAAAAATAGAGCCGCCCGGGAGAGCAAGTTAGATCGGAGCAAAACAGTAAAAATGTTTGAAAATTTAGTAACTTTTGAAAACAGATACGAAGAGCTTAGTATGAAGCTCTATGACCCCAGCGTTGTGACAAACGCGGAGCTTTACAGAAAGCTAATGAAAGAGCAAAGTGAAATAGAGCCAATTGTCACAAAGTACAGGGAATATAAAAAAGCATTGGAAATGATAGAGGACGCAGAGCTCCTCTTGGAAGAAAGCGATAAGGAGCTTCGCGCTTTAGCGCTGGAGGAATTAAGCTCAGGCAGGGAAACTGCGGAGAAAACTTCAGAGGAGCTTAAAATTCTCCTTTTACCCAAAGACCCTAACGACGAGAAAAACGTCATCGTGGAAATAAGAGCAGGTACCGGCGGCGAGGAAGCAGCCCTGTTCGCCTCCGTGTTATATAGAATGTATACCTTGTATGCAGAAAGCAAGAACTGGAAAACCGAAATAATAAGCGTGAACGAAACAGAGCTTGGCGGCTTTAAGGAAATAAGCTTCACCGTAGACGGCGCAGGCGCTTACTCCAAGCTTAAATACGAAAGCGGCGTCCACAGAGTTCAAAGAGTCCCCGAGACGGAAACCCAGGGCAGAATCCATACCTCCGCAGCAACGGTGGCGGTGCTGCCTGAAGCCGACGAGGTGGAATTCGAGCTTGATATGAAGGACTTGCAGATAGATACCTTCCGCAGCAGCGGTGCAGGCGGTCAGAAGGTTAATAAAACCTCCTCCGCTATAAGAGTTACCCATTTGCCTACGGGCACGGTGGTTGAATGTCAGGACGAAAGAAGCCAGCTGAAAAATAAGGAAAGAGCTTTGAAGGTCCTGCGTTCAAGACTTTTAAACGCCAAGGTGGAAGCACAGAATGCGGAAATTTCCGCCGAAAGAAAAAGTCAGGTTGGCTCAGGCGACAGAAGTGAAAGAATAAGAACCTATAACTACCCCCAGATAAGATGTACCGACCACAGAATCGGACTCACTCTCTATAGGCTGGAGGAGGTTTTAAACGGCGACCTTAACGAGATTATCGACTCCTTAATCGCCTTCGACCGCGCCGAAAAGCTGAAACAAAGCATGGAGAATTGACTTTAGCCCTTCCCCTTGCGTGGAAATTTCTACTGCGAGTGGAAAACTAAGTGTCCCCTTCCCCAGCGGGGAAATTTCTTGCAAATTGGGTACATAAGACGACGCGTACGCATACGCGAAGCGTTTTTCTGCGAGTGGGAATCCACGTGTCCCCTTCCCCAGCGGGGAAGGTGGCTGAGCGAAAGGTAACTGAAGCGAAGTCGGATGAGGAGAAGCAGATTAGAGAAAGCTGACCTCTTTATCAACCCCTCAGTCTTTTGAAAAGTGTAAGGCAAATCAGCAAAAGGAAAAGAAAATGGAAACAAAAGTATTACACCCGGATAGGGAAGATGAAATTGAATACGCGGGTAAGCTTTTAAGGGAAGGTAATTTAGTTGCCATCCCTACGGAAACGGTTTACGGCCTTGCGGCAAATGCTTTAAACGGTAAGGCAGTCAAGGAGATTTTCGCCGTTAAGGGCAGACCTTCCGATAACCCCCTTATCGTCCACATAAGCGAAAGGGATGAAATTTTACCCCTTGTAAAAGAAGTTCCCGAGAAAGCTAAAAGACTTATGGAAGCCTTCTGGCCGGGACCTTTGACAATAATCCTCAAAAAAACCGATATCGTACCCTTGGAAACAACGGGTAATTTGGATACCGTGGCGGTAAGATTCCCCGAAAACGAAATCGCCAGAAGGGTAATTAAAGCCGCAGGCGTACCTCTGGCAGCACCCTCAGCAAATTTATCAGGTGAACCCAGCCCCACGGAGTTCAAATACGTCTACGAGGATTTAGAGGGCAGAGTACCTGCCGTTATAGACGGCGGCGACTGTGCCGTGGGTGTTGAGAGTACGGTTATCACCTTGGCAACAGAAAAACCCAGACTTCTGCGACCCGGCGGCATAACCCCCGAGATGATTGAAAGTGTAATAGGCGAAATCGACATCGATAAGGCTGTTACGGAAAAAATGCAGCAGGGCGCAAAGGTAAGCTCACCCGGTATGAAATATAAGCATTATAGTCCCGACTGCAGCATAATAATTGCGGATGTATCCTTTAACGAGTACGTGAAGCTGGTTAACGAAAGCGACTGTGACGGCGCACTTTGTTTTGAAGGTGAGGAAAAATACCTTACTAAAAAAGCCGTTACCTACGGAAAATGTTACGACGGTCTTTCCCAGGCACACAGACTTTTCTCCGCTTTAAAAGAGCTTGACGAAATGGGACTTAAAAAGGTCTATGCCCGCTGTCCACAGAAAAGAGGCGTGGGACTTGCAGTTTATAACCGCCTTATAAGAAGCGCAGGCTACAGCTTTTATAAAAACGAAACCAAGGTAATTGGCTTAACGGGTACCACGGGCTCAGGAAAATCCACCGTCTGCAAGGAGCTTATTGATGCAGGCTTCAGCATAATTGACTGCGATAAGCTTACAAAATCGGGAATTTACGAGGGCGAATGTTTGGAAAAGCTTGTAAATTTCTTCGGTAAAGGTATAATAGATGAAAAGGGCGAGCTTTTAAGGAAAAATTTAGCCGCCGCCGCATTTTCAACAAAGGAAAACACATTAAAGCTTAACGAAATCACCCACCCCTACATAATGGCAAAAATCAAAGAGGAAATCGAAAACTATAAGGAAAAGGGCGCAAGGTTTATAGTTCTGGATGCACCCACACTTTTCGAAGCCGAAGCCGATAAGCTCTGCACCAAGATAATTTCCGTTATTTCCGATAAGGAGCTCAGGCTACAGCGCATTATAAAAAGGGACGGTATAGATAAGGCGCTTGCCTTAAAACGCATAAGCGCTCAAAAGGACGACAGCTTCTATATTGAAAGAAGCGACTACGTAATTAAAAACGACGGCGATATAAGCGCTCTTTTTGAAAGTGTACAGAAAGCCGTGGCGGAAATTACGCTATAAAAGTAAGTAAACTCCCAAAGGAGTAAAAATAATTTATATCATATCAAGGAGAAAGAAAATTATGGCACTTGAAAACTTAACTGCAGAAGAACTCCAGAAGCTTCTTTTAAGAGAAAAGAAAAACGGTTTCTTTAAAGTAAGCGCCGAGGAGCTTGACAAGGCAGACGAATTCAACGAGGGCTACAAAACTTTCCTCGACGAAGGCAAAACAGAGCGTGAGGTTGTGGACTACACACTCAAAATTATTGAGGAGAACGGCTTTGTACCCTTTAATGCAAAGGCTACTTATAAAGCAGGCGACAAGGTTTATTACAACAACCGCGGCAAGTCCATCTGCATTGCTGTAATCGGTAAAAACGGCGTGAAGAACGGCGCAAGAATTGCTGCAGCTCACATCGATTCACCCAGAATCGACTTAAAGCCTATTCCGCTTTATGAAACAAACGATATGGCTTACCTCAAAACTCACTACTATGGCGGTATCAGAAAGTACCAGTGGGTTGCTATGCCTTTAGCTATGCACGGCGTTATAGTTAAAAAGGACGGCGAGGTTATAAACGTAAAGATAGGTGAGAAGGAAGGCGAGCCTCAGTTCTGTATTACCGATATTCTTCCTCACTTAGCTAAGGAGCAGAACACAAAGCCTCTTGGTCAGGCTTTCACAGGCGAGGATTTAAACGTTTTGGTTGGTTCACGTCCCGTTCGTACCGAGGATGCTAAGGAAGCTTACAAGTTAAACGTATTAAAGGCACTTTACGAGATGTACGGTGTTGTTGAGGAGGACTTAATCTCCGCTGAAATCGAGTTTGTTCCTGCATTCAAGGCTGCTGACATCGGTTTCGACAGAGCTTTAATCGGTTCCTACGGCCACGATGACAGAGTTTGCGCTTACCCCGCACTTCAGGCTATTTTAGATGCTGAAAACCCCGAGGATACAATCATCACAGTTTTAACCGATAAGGAAGAAACAGGCTCCGACGGTAACACAGGTCTTCACTGCGATTATCTGCGTTACTTTATCGCTGACTTAGCTCAGATGGAAGGCTACGAGCCCCGCCACGTTCTTTCTAAGTCCAGCTGCCTCTCTGCAGACGTTACAGCCGCTTACGACCCCCACTATGCTTCCTGCTTTGAGAGTAACAACGCCTGCTACGTAAACTGCGGTGTTGGTGTATGTAAGTACACAGGTTCAGGCGGTAAGGGCGGCACAAGCGACGCTAACGCAGAATTCCTTGCAAAGGTAAGAAAGATTTTCGACGATGCTGATGTTCTCTGGCAGATCGGTGAATTAGGTAAGGTTGACCAGGGCGGCGGCGGTACCGTTGCTAAGTTCGTTGCCAATATGAACGTGGACGTTATCGACGTTGGTGTTCCCGTGCTTTCCATGCACGCACCCTTCGAGGTTGTTTCCAAGCTGGACGTTTACTCCGCTTACAAGGGCTTCAAGGCATTCTTCGAGGCGTAATTAAATAAGGCATAATTAAATAAATTCAATGGGAGAGACTTCTTTACGAAGCCCCTCCCTTTTGTTTTTCCTGCAAGGAACGGTAGCCTTCGTAGGGACCACTTACACGCAACTCGGCTCCACCCACGGGAACCTCGGCGCCCCTGCAAGGGGAGCTGGATTTTGAAAAGTGTCTTGTCCACTTTTCAAAAGACTGAGGGGTTGTAATTGTATTGAGATAATCTTTTTCCCAACCCCTCCTATTTTGCTACGCAAAATTTTCCTCCCCTTGCAGGGGAGGCGAGTTGCCCCACAAAACAGCCTT
>JAGBID010000248.1 GCA_017935165.1 Clostridia bacterium | reverse complement strand
TTAAATCGCAGTCCACAAGAAGCACACGGCTTCCTTTTTTAGCAAGCGAAAGGGAAAGGTTAACAGATACCGTTGTTTTTCCTTCGCCAGGTATGGCGCTGGAAATAAGCATAACCTTTTTATTCTGCTCAGTCATTATCTGCTCTGTATGCAGCCTTAAAAGTCTTACCGATTCACTGAAACCCGTATGGCTGTGATTTGTGTGAATAAGCGGACAGCGCATTCTTTTTGTAAGCTTTGCCTGAGGTATCTGACCGATGCAGGGTGAATTGATAACCTTTTTAAGTTTTTCTTCGTTATGAATTGTATTCCTTGATACTGCAAAGAATATAACTATGGCTGCCCATAAAGCAAAGCCCATTAATGCGCCCTTCAGTAATGAACTTTTTATATCCAAGGCATTTGAAGGAGCAGTAGGCACACCGCTTTCGTCAAGCAGCACAAGCACGGTTGAACCCACAACAAACTCCGCGATTTCGGGATAATAGGTTATAACTGCGTTTAATACGTCGTAAGCTCTTTGAGGGTCACTGTCCGTTACCGTCATTGTAATAATGCTGGAGCTTGAGTTGGCATTTACCGACACAGAGGGCATATAGGGTATGCCAAGGTGAGTCTTTACCCTTTCCTGTAAAACTCCGCTTGTAAGAATGTAAGGGAAGGTTGTTGCCATTTGCTCCGCTGTTTTACTGTTATAGCTGCTTACCCCCGAGTAAAGAGGGTTTGCCACCTTAACCGTAAAGGATGCGGAAGCTTTATATATAGGGCTGTAGCGTGTATAGCTAAGGCCTGCCAAGGCTATGGCAAACACAAGCACCAAAATTATAAGAAGTACAAATCGCCTTTTGGCTTCTTTCAGAAAGTGATCTATAAATATAAACAGATCTACTTTCTGTGCTCCTTTTTCTTCTAATTCCATTATAATCACCTGTCTTTGTGGTTTTTAACTCCACGGAGATTTCTTACTTATTATTTCGCTTTGAAGCATAGTTGCCGTAATGACCGTAGTGGCCGTACTTTCCGTAACCGCCGTAGCCATAACCGTAGCCTGAACTTTCAACAAAGGGCATTTTGTAAACATTATTGAGCACACAGCCCAAAAGCTTAGCTTTGGAATTTTCAAGGGAAGCCGCGGCTTTATTAATGGCAGGTGCCATAGCAGCGTTCTGCCTTACTACAAGTAACACCGCGTCCGCAAACTCCGTCATACTCTCGGCATCGGAAACTTCCGCCATGGGAGGTAAGTCCAGAATAACGTAGTCGAATTCTTTTCTTGCCCACCTTAAAAGAGCCTGCATTTTCTCTGAGGAAATAAGGTCGCCTGAATTTTTATCCGCCTTTCTTTCAAGGAGAAGGTACATACCTGTTTTTCTCTCCCTGATAAGTGCTTCGGAAAGGTTTGCTTCGTCAAGAAGCACGCTTCTTAAGCCGTTTGTAAACTTTTTCTGCTCCAATATAGCATAGCAGGCAGGCTTTCTTAAGTCGCAGTCAATTAAAAGAACTTTATTATGCTTCTGCGCAAGGGAAAGCGCCAGGTTAACAGACACTGTGGATTTACCTTCATTTTCAAGAAGGCTTGTTACCATCAATACCTTTTTGCCGTTCATAAGCTGCTCTGTTCTGTGGCGAAGCTTTCTTATTGTTTCAACAAACTTAAAGCTTGTTACGGGATTTGTTATAAGTATACTTTTCTTTTTGCGGTGAATTCTTGAAGAAAGGGTCTTGTACTTTTCTTCGTGAGGAATTTCACCAAGATACCTGCAGTCAAGCTTTTCCTTAGCTTCCTTACCGCTTCTTACCGTATCCTTGAAATAGGACATAACTGCAAGAATTACCGCCACACCTACCGCCGTATACATCATCATTTTTGTTGCCTGAGATTTTGCACTTGAAAAATTAATAGGTGACATAGGTACGGTGGGTTTACCTAAAACCTCAAGGGATACGCTGTCCACTATCTGGTAGGTTAATTCCTCGTGATGATTTATTATAGCTTCAGCCACAAGGAATGCTTCCCTGGGATTTGACGCCCTTACCCTTACCGTGATAAGGTTCGTTTCAGCTACTACGGATGCATCTATACTGCCGTTAAAGGAGGCAGCGCCGATTTCACTTAAAATATTTTTTCTTAATATGGAGCTGTTTAAAAGCTCGGTAAACACTGACGCAAGGCTTGAAGTTGAAGAAAGGTTACTGTAAACAGTTGTGGAGGCTCCCCTTGTTGTAACAACGAAGGTAGTTGTGGTCTGGTATATGGGGGAATAATCCCTGCTTACCTTAATATAAGTACCAACACCCACCACAAGAGCGGCAAGGACTATCAAAAGCCACTTTTTAAGCACGTCCTGAATAATTACGATAATGACAAAGGAGAGGAATGAGCCTTCGCCTGAAGATTTTTTATTGATCTGTTCCATAGCTTACTCCTCCACCACAACTATTAATTTTGAAAAGCCTTTGTAGGACTGACCTGCACCGTAGCCTGTGCCCTGGCTTTGATAAGTAACATAGTAAGAAAGGCTGTAAACACCCGCTTCATCAGTATTAACCTCACCCTCTGTCCTTAAATAAAAGCCTGAGGGCAGATTTGCACCAAGGTTTGTTTTTTCATTACCTATGGTAAAGCTTCCAAGATAATCGGTCTTATTAAAAGCGTCACCTTTTTTAAGGTAGATAATATAGTCACTTAAGCTGAGACTTGCATTATAAGTGCCCTGGCTATACACCTCCACAGGTAAAACAAGCTCGGCTGTATCGCCTAAAGAGTTTGTAACTCTGAATTCGACATTATGAACACCCGGGGAAGTTATTGATTCTTCATCCAGTGTTGTTGCTCTGATTCTGTGGCTGATGTCCCCGTCAAAAATATCATTTACCTTAATTATATTCAGAACATCCGTACCTGAATTCTGCGAGAAAGTAAGGGATGAAGTTAAGGTAAACTTAGGGCTTTCATAGTCAGTATAAACCACTTCTCTTATTACTTTTGAAACATTGCCGCTTTTGTCAAAGGCTGCTATGCTGACTTTAGCCTTGCCTTTCTCCCCTGTAAGCTGAACACTTTCAACAACAAGGGATGAGGTTACGTCGCCGTCTTTATCGTCTGTTGCTGTAAGGTCCGCAAGAAGCTCAGTTTCACTGCTGTTTACAGTAAGCTCCTTTATTCCTTCGGGCACCGTTATTTTAGGTGCTCTGTTGTCACTTGCCATATTTTCATATCCTCTGTAAGCAAAGAAAACAAGAACACAGGCAGCTATAAGTATTAAATATATAATATGTTTCTTTTTCATGCTGAATTTAACGCCTTTCCTGAAAGCTCTTTTTCTATCTGTACCATTCGGGTGTTACCGATGGGATATTTTCATTTTTAAGTATTCTTTTTGGATTTTCATTCAGAAGCCTGTTTGCTTCGTCGTAAGAAAAATTATCTGATATATAATCGTAAACCTCACGCATCCAGGGGGTGCGAACCTCATCTGAGTGAGCATCGCTGGCAACTGCCGCTGCAAAGCCCCGCTTTAATAGGGAATCCGCCATTTTTTTAACATCTCTGCCAAATTTACCCAAGAGGCTGCCTTTATTTATCTGGAACAGACATCCCATTTTTGCCCATTCGTTAATAAGCTGAGGATTTTCCCTTATGAACTGATATCTTTCGGGATGGGCTACTATAGGAATATAGCCTGACCACAGCATTTCCCTTAAAATATTCGTCTCCTCCTCGCCGCTTGAAGTAAATGAAAATTCCACCAGCGGATACCTGGAGTTGTTAAGGGTAATAAGCTTTTTTTCGCGAAGGAGCCTTGAGGTATATGAGGTACCGAATATCTCCATACCCATACACACCTTCAAAGGAATATCTGCTTCCTGCAGCATATCCCTTAATATAAGAATTTTTTCTCTTATCTCTTTTGTTCTTGCTTCCATACAGTGGGGTGTAGCTGTTATGGCTGTAACACCGCTTTCCACCGCTATTTTTGCCATCACAAGAGCTTCTTCAAAATTATCAGCACCGTCATCAAGTCCGGGGAGTATGTGGCTGTGTATATCTACCATATTAAATTTTTCTCCCTTCGTCTTGTTTTGTTATGCTTATTTAAATTTAGAATACAACCTTATAATAAATCCTCTTGCAGGAATTATATTAAGCCATATCTTTTTAAAGAAAAACCAGGTAAAGCTATTTTCACCTATCAGTTTTCCTTTCCTATTTACCTTTTTTACTATGGCTATAGCCTGCTCCTCTTTAATACCTTTTTCAATTACAGGCTGAGCATCGCCTATTAAAGAAAGGCTCTGCCCATCTTTTTTACATATTCTGTGAAGTATGTAAGCTCCGTTTAACCGTTTATATAATATTATATCTCCCTTTTTTAAGGGCTTGGTAATTTTTGAAAGGTATACAGTATCCCTGCCGTGAACAAGGAACGGAAGCATACTGTTGCCGCTGATAAGAAGAGGAATGGATTCCGCTTCATTTAAAAGAGCAGGCAAGTCCTTCATAAATTTCTCAGGCTCTGCTACGTGTAACTTGTGTTCCATAAATTACACCTCGCTTACGTTTCCGTGACGGATTTCATAAGTTCTGCTGCAGAAATCTGCGCTGTTTGCACGGTGGGTCACAAGAATGCAGGTTTTTACAATGCCGCTTGATTTTAAATTATCAAGCAGCTTTCTTTCCGTTTCTCCGTCTAAACCGGAGGTAGCTTCGTCAAGAAGTAATATGGGAGCTTTCTTTAAAAGTGCCCTTGCTACAGCAAGCCTTTGAGCCTGACCTTCGGAAATACCCCTGCCGCCTGCACCAAGCTTATGGTCAAGCTTGTCCTGAAGCTCGTTTACAAAATCCCACGCGCAAGCAATTTTTAAAGCTTCTTCAAGCTCAGCATCACCTGCATCGGGAGCTACTATGGTTAAATTTTCCCTGACAGTTCCTGCAAAAATACTGTTTCCCTGAGGAACATAGGAAAGGATGGACCTTGTGCCTGCGGATATTTTATAGCTTTTACCACTTTCGCCTACAATCAAGGCTTCGCCTTCACAGGGTTCAACCAAACCTAAAATAAGCCTTAAAAGTGTGGTCTTACCTTCGCCTGAAGGACCTATTATTGCTATCTGGTCGCCTGCTTTTGCGGTGAAGTTAAAGGAATTAAGAACTACATCGCCGTTTTTATAACGGAACACTACATCCTTCATAAATATTTCGGGATTTTCTTCCTTATCAAAGCCTTCCGGAATCTCGACATTTTCCGAGGGTAATTCCTCAACGGCTATAACTCTGCCTGCGGAGGTTGTTATGGATATGACCTGCTGTGCAAGAGATACAAGTGCCGAAAATGAGCCCCTGAGGCTTGACGCCAGCTGTAAAAACATTGTCATTGAGCCATAGGTTATTTCGCCGCTGAAAAGTCTGTAAACGCCCCAGCCAAAGCAAGCCATGGTAACAAGCATACTTATACCTGAAAGCAGGGAGGACATTCCTATCTGGAAGGAGTTAAAGGAAAGGTACGCGTCGGCATACTCGCCCTGCAGCCTTTTCATTTCATTTTCATATCTGTCGGTTACGGAAAAAGCCTTTATACTGGTTAAATTTCTAAAAGAATCCTCCTGAAAGGACATAACGTCGCCCGTAAGCTTTTTCATTGTTATATTATGCTCACGAAGCTTTCCCATAAGATACTTTGAAAGCAACAGAGTAATGGGTGCGCCTATAAGAGCAATAAGCGCCATTATGGGATCGTAGTAAAGCATTATCAAAAATGCGCCTAAAAACCTGACAGAAGACGTAATAAGGCTGGGTAAAAAGCTTATTACACCGTCTGTTACCGTACCTATATCGGAATTAAGCCTTTGCAAAAGATCGCCGCTTCTGTAAGGTTCAAGCATTTCCCATGAAGCATTTAAAATTCTTTTATAGGTCTTTTTCTGCATACTGTTTCTGACTTTTATATGAACAGCTGCGCTGACCCTTGAGGAAATTGCCTGCAATATTAAACTGCCAAGCATCATTCCTGCCATTATTAAAGCGGCGCTGAGTATCATATCGCTGCCAAAACCCGTTACGGCATCTATAAGGTACTTGGAGGCAACGCTTGAAGCAAGAGACATAACTGTGCCTAAAAGACCTAAAAAGCCTACAAGGATTATCATTTTTTTATAGCGGAAAATACGTTTAAAAAGCCAGGTTATTTCCTTTTTTATCTCGGCAGGGTCGCTGCTTTGAAACTTAGTTTTTATAAATTTTAACATTCAGCGAACCTCCTTTTCTCTTTAAACAGACGTACTTTTCCTTATAAAAATAAATATCCTTTATAAGGATATCACAATCACCTTTCGTTGTCAATTAAGGCGTTTTTATAATTTATATCCTACGCAAATATTGTATTTTTACAGCATTTAAGCTATAATAAATTAGTCATAAAAAATAAAGGAACCGTATCGGTCCCTTTACTAAAATATTAAGATAAGTATTACGGCAATTATAACAAGTGTAAATATAATCGAGCCTTTATAATAGGTCCATATATGGTCAATTGCCTCTTTTCTTGACATTTTACTTACTGTTTCCTTTAACTTTATAAATTCGCTTCGTTTCATATTTTACCTTTCATCCTTATTTTTTGGTATGATAAAATTGTAAGCGGTATTACTAAAGTGAAACAAAATTAACTTTAAATAAATAAGAGATAAATTATTAATAAAGAAAGAAGAGATAAAAATGGAAAAAGAAAAAAAGCCGCCGAAGTATAAACATATGAGGGTAGAAGAAAAGAAAAAGATGCATATTGCTCTTAAAATAGCCCTTATAGTTCTTGCTGTGATAGTTCTTTTTATCGGCAGTGTACTTCTTTACATAAACGCTAAGCTCGACCTTATTGTTTATGATAACGAAGTTGACGACAGCGTGTACAGCAGTGTTTCCACGGATACAGAAAGCTATACTGAGCCCGATGAGGAAGAGGAACAAATTGACGTAACTGAGGAAACGGAAGAAGCCATAGTAGATATTGCAGGTCTTGAAGTTGTGGAGGACCTTCCCGATGCGGAGGAACTTCTTAATGAAAACACCGAGGAAACTATCTACTCCGATAACAGCGTTATGAACATTCTTCTTATCGGTACTGACGAGCGCTCCAATTCCTTCAGTACCAATGCAAGAAGTGACAGTATGATTCTGGTTTCCATTAATAAAGCTAAGAACACCGTTAAGCTTGTAAGCCTGGAGCGCGGTATGGGCGTACCCATTCTTGAAGGTGACTACGCAGGTCAGTACGACTGGCTTACCCATATATTCCGTTACGGCGGCGCCAATTTGCTTGTTAAAACTGTTCGCACCTGCTTTAACCTCGACCTTGATAAATACGTAAGAGTTAATTTCAACTCCGTAAGGCAGGTAGTGGATATGATAGGCGGCATTGATATGTACTTAAGCGAGGCTGAGGCTAATGCACTTGACATTGACGGTACCGGTTACGAGGAATATACTGCAGGTGCAGGTGTATACCATCTGGACGGTGAAAAAGCCCTCTCCTATGCAAGACTCAGGTCAATTGACAGCGACTGGCAGAGAGTTGCAAGGCAGAGAAACGTGATTATGGCTGTTGTTCAGCGTATGAAGAGCTCCAATTTATTTGAGCTTGACTCCCTTGCCAATGCAGTTCTCCCATTAGTACAGACCAACTTATCCAAGTGGGAAATTGCCGAGCTTGTTATGTACGTGCCCAGCTTTGTAAATTCTGACTTTGACCAGATGACAGTACCTCCCGACGGCACCTACGGCGGTATGACCGGCATGGGCGGAAGAGGAATGTTTGCCCCTGACTTTGAGCTTAACTCACAGATACTCCACGAATTTTTATACGAATAAAATATAATGAAAATAACTTATAAAAACATCACTCTACGCGACTATCAATATTCTGATATTGACGATGAAATCCGTTGGACAAATGAAGATGTTGATTGGTTTTACGAAAGTTCACCTTGTTCATCTTTAGAAAGAGTTGACCCTGATGAATTACGTGCAGAAATGACAGAATTTATTGAAAACTTCCCAGATTACCCTATTCGCTGGAAATTTGAAATAGACTTTGAAGGCAAGCATATAGGAACCCTTTCTTCATATTATCTTGATAATAACTTTGAATACACGCCCTGGGAATCTATTGACCAAAATAAAAATGCAGCGGAAAATAATTCTATTCGTGCTATAGGTATAGAGATTTGTGAAAAAAGCTATTGGAGCAAAGGGATAGGTGCAAACGCCTTAACCGCATTCATTAACTATTATAGAAACTTTGGTGAGAAGGAGTTTCTGTTAGAAACCTGGAGCGGTAATAAACGTATGCTTAGGTGCGCAGAAAAATTAGGCTATGAAGTCATCAAGCGTATTGAAAATGATGATTCAGAAAACAATTTTGAGGATTTAATACTCAAGAAATGTTACTGAGCCCCTTAAAAGAAGGTATATGAAATGAACTTTGAAGAACTTGCTAAAATTGAAAATGAAGCAGAAAGAGTAAACAGAACCTACGATATATTTAACGAAGACATTAGGCTTAATCACTCAAAAGCGGCGAGGGTTGAATTTTTGACTACCGTTAAATATATTGAAAAATATCTTAAAAAAGGCGGTAAAATTCTTGATATCGGCGCAGGTGCAGGTGAGTACAGCTTTTATTTTGCACGAAAAGGCTATGATGTTTCCGCCCTTGAGCTCGCTGACGCTAATATTGCGGCTTTCAAAAATAAACTTAAGCCCGAAGACAATATTGACTTGGTTCAGGGTAATGCCCTCGATTTATCAATGTATAGGGATGATTCCTTTGATATTGTACTTTTATTCGGACCTCTCTATCATTTGGAAAGTGACAATGATAAAGTAAGATGTCTTTCCGAAGCAAAGCGCGTACTTAAAAATGACGGAAAGATATTCATTTCCTTTATTTCCAACGATTTTATCTTTCTTACTGAATTTCAGTATGATTCAGAATATTTTTCAAACGGTGACTACAATAAAGAAACCTTTAAGCTTAATAACTTCCCCTTTGTTTTCCACACTGTTGACGCCGCAAGAAAGCTTCTTACAGGTAACGGAATAAAACTACTCCACGAAATTGCATCTGACGGAGCCAGCGAGCTTATGGCAGAAAGAATAAATGAAATGAGCGACGAGGATTATAAGCAATACCTACGCTATCACTTCTACATCTGCGAAAAACCTGAGCTTTTAGGTATGACAAATCATTTATTGTTTGTGGGAGAATAGTTTATTCCAAAGGTGTTTATATGGCTAAAGTATTTTTGATCTGCGGGAAAATATGCAGCGGAAAAAGTACGTATAGTGAGAAGCTCAGAAAAGAACACGGTGCTGTACTTCTTTCTGTAGATGAAATAACATTAAATCTTTTTGGTCAGCACTGCGGCGACGAACATGACAACTACGTAGAACGAACAGAAAAATATCTTTTTGAGAAGTCTCTTGAAATTTTAGAAGTAGGTGTAAACGTAATTCTTGACTGGGGTTTTTGGACTAAGGAAGAAAGAGATTTTGCAAAACAATTCTATAATAGTCATAACATTGAGTACGAATTTCATTATATAGACATAAGCGATGAAGTGTGGAATCAGCGCCTTGCTAAGAGAAACGCAGAAGTTCTTAAGAATGAAACCTCAGCTTATTACATTGACGAAAATATTGCAAAGAAATTCAGTAATATTTTCTGCAAGCCGGAAGCTGAAGAAATTGACATCCTGATAAGTCAGTAAAAAAGGAGTGAACCAAAAGTTCACTCCTTAATTTTTTAAATAATCTCCATTTTATGAAGCTTGGAAAGGAAGTCGGAAAGGTCTTTTTTAGCTGTAGCTTCATCCACATCGTATTCATTGAGAATAGCTGTAAGAATTTCATCCTCTGTCTCTATATTGGGAATAAGGTCCCATATAAAGGAGGCAAGCTCGTTAAGCACGAAAAGTCCGTTTGAATCGTATACCGTACTGCCCACAGGTACCAATATGGTGTCCCCTGCTATCTCTCGTTTGATTAGCTCTTTCTTTATTATCATTTCCTGTCCCTCTCTCTTTGCTTTTCTGCTGTCAGCTTTACCTGCTCTTTTGTCTTC
>JAGBID010000247.1 GCA_017935165.1 Clostridia bacterium | reverse complement strand
TACCTTATAGCCTTTCTCTGGTCGCTTGTCTCATTGGGGTAATCCCTTAAAACACTTAGGCTCAGCTCAATATCAATTTTAGAAGGTACTATAAGGCTGTAAACATCTATGTCGGAGGGTGCCTTGTTAACAGCAGCGGCAAAATCCTGAGCAGCTTTAAGGTCAAATTTGTAGTATGGGTAAGCGCTGTCACCTATAATAAGCATGGAAGAAAGCTCCTCGATTTCAAGACCCTTAATGCTCTTTTCTTGGGCGTAATCCTCAGTTGGAGTGTTGGCAAGAATTCTTTCTTCCTCCTCAAGCCTCTGTTTTTCAGCCTCGATGGCTAACTCCTCAGCCTCACGCTCATGGGCATCAAGCCAAAGCTTGTCAAGAAGCTCGCTGTCGCCGGGTGCTGAAACGGAGGTAGTGTCTCTTATAACAGGAACAGAAGGGGTGCTGACAGATACGGAAGTGCTGTCGCTCGCGCTTGTACTGCTTGAATTTTCAGTATTATTACTTTCTCCGCCTGTGCAGGATTTAAAAAGCAGGATAATAAGTGAAATTATTATAATTCCGCCTACGCCTAAAACTGTGGCGCGGAATATTTTGGAGTTACGCTGCCTTTTTTTAAAGTTTCTTTCCCTGATTCTACGGCGCTCCTCGTCAGTTAAGGGACGGCGGTTTTGGGTGTTTGAGCTTTGTCTGTTATTAGAATTTTGTGTATTTCTTTCGCCGCTTCTTCTTTGATGAAGTTCAGAGGTATTTCTGCGGTTTCTGTCGTAAGAAGCTCTTTCGCGGGAAGAATGATTTCTTGTTTCTCTGTCTCTTGTTTCTCTCATATTTTCCGTTCGAATTGAATTAAAAGTTTTATTTTAGTATTAACCGATTTTTAAGAATTAATCATTTATCTTTCTTCAAAAAAATACATTTTTCGCAGTAAAAATACAAAAAGTGCACATTTTCTTATTTTGATTTTATTAGAAAGTGAATAACTTGTCAAGCTTTCTGAGGGTATTCAGAAAATATTAATAAAATAAAAAAGCGGCTGCAATATTTTGCAACCGCTTGTGTTGGCGAAAACCTATTGTCCCGGGCCGTTACCAGCCAAGTATCTTCGGCACACGCGAGCTTAACTTCTGTGTTCGGGATGGGAACAGGTGGACCCTCGCAGTAATCAACACCAACTTTGACCGTCTCTCTTGACGACTTGATTATATTACCACATACCTCAGGAAAAGTCAAGCGTTATTTTTAATTTTTTAAATTATTTTTATTTATTTTCTTCGTTATCAAGAGCGATATACGCAAGCAAACCGCCCCAATGGTAAAATTTATCGCTGCGCTTTAAATTACATCCCATACCGTCATAAGCGTTATAATTTTCATGAACGTGTCCCTGCGAACGCCACTCCTTTAAAAGAAGCTCTTCGGACTTTGCCGCTAAATCGTCACATTCTTTTTTAAGACCTGCGTGTTTTATTGCAGTGTACGCAAGATAATTCATAGGCGCCCATATACAGCCGCGCCAATACTCCTGGTCCGGGAAGGCAGGGTCATTTCTGGCTATTGAAGGAAGTACGTAATCTCCCCAGAATTCTTCGGGATTATAGAAGTGTTCGTCCATTATACGGCGTTTTTGAGCTTCCGTAACTAGGTCCGAGTGGAGGGCGTAAAAGTTTGTGGGGGATATTCTTTTGGAGAAGCTGCCGTTTGTAAGGTCCTTATTAAGGAACATACCGAAATCCTCGTCCCATAAAGTCGCAAGAGCTTTTTCTGTTCTTTCTTTTCTTGCTTCAAGTTCGGAAATAATTTCGTCCTCACCTAAAATGCGGGACATTTCAATTAAGCTTCTGCAGTCCATTATATAAAGACCCATTAAGCCTACGTCGGCAAGCATCATCATATTTGTTTTTTCGTCAAAGGAAGTATTGTCGTACATAGGGGAGTTGTCAAGCCCGCTTTCAAGGGCGGCGCCCAGCCAGTCACCAATGCAGTTGATTTCCTCAGGACGGTTGCTTAAAGGCTCATACGGGTCAGAACCCCAGCAAAGGTAACCCTCTTTTGTGGTTCTGTAATCAGAGAAAAAGCGGTTCCATTTGAGTAAGGCGGGGTAGACCTGCTGTAAGAACCACTTTTCAGGCCATCGCTTATAAATTTCAAGGCAGGCAAAGGAACCAACAGGCGGCTGAGAACGGTCGCGGGATTTTAAATCGAAAACACTTCCGAAATTGGGTATAAAGCCTTTTTCTGTTACTTCGTTGGTAATGGCAATAGCGTTAAGCTGTGCAAGCTCCTTATTTTCCACAGATGCCATAATGGAAGCAAAGTAAGTGTCCCAATCAAAAAGAACATAGCCGCCCCATCCCACGTTCCATATACGGGAAACAGGCGAGCATATTCTGTCGTGCTCGGGGTCGTATATTGTATCCCAGGCAAGGCAGGTTTTCATAGCGGTATAACTTTCGGAGTGCTTTCCGTAAGAATTATTTTTAGCATCAAGCTTTACTTTTTCAGCCTTAAAAATTTCCGTTGCTTCATCCAAAGTGCAGGACTTTGTAGAAATTACCAAAGGCTTATCAAGGAGAACTGCAATATAAGGGGAAAGGGAAGCTGTGTATTTAATATCGGTAAGAGTTCCTGTAGTAAATATTTCAAAGCGGCGGCCATTACACTCGCCGAAAATTTTATTTCCGTTTTTTGTTATATTGCCGTCTTTGCCCCATAAAAGGCAGGCTTCAATTATAAGCACGGGTACTCGGCGGCCGTGTTTCAAAGGCGATACAATAATATACTGTTCATCATCTTTAACGGCAGTTTTTACGTCTATTTCAAGTTCACGGAATTTTAAATTAAGCTGTGTCAGGCTTCCGTCATAAGTTCTTGCACCGGGGAAGATTTTCTCCTCGGTTTCACCGTTTCTGCCCACAAGGCTTTCACGAAGGACGTAGTTACAGCTGAAGTCTTTAATACACAAATTAATGGTAAAGCCTTCAGGTAAATGTGAGTAGGATAATACATTTCTTGTGTTCCAGGTGTTCCAGCCAAGGTTAGTATTTTTTCTTAATATTTCGTAGTTCATATCAGGCCCCGTACAAAAATATTTTCACTTACATTATAAGCAGGCGGTATATATAATTCAATACTGCGGACCCGAAAAAAGGCAAAAAAAGAAGAGGTTCTTCAAGTGAAGAACCTCAATGTGTTGGCGAAAACCTATTGTCCCGGGCCGTTACCAGCCAAGTATCTTTGGCACACGCGAGCTTAACTTCTGTGTTCGGGATGGGAACAGGTGGACCCTCGCAGTAATCAACACCAACTTTGTGTTGCCGTATCTGACAACTCATATATAATATCACATTACATTCGAAAATGCAAGTGTTATTTTTAAAAAAGTTTAATTTTTTTGAAAGTTTTTTAACTTTGCAAAGAAACTAAACGGATAAGAGCAAAGAAAATGGACACCCTAACGGATGCCCTCTTTGTGTTGGCGAAAACCTATTGTCCCGGGCCGTTACCAGCCAAGTATCTTCGGCACACGTGAGCTTAACTTCTGTGTTCGGGATGGGAACAGGTGGACCCTCACAGTAATCAACACCAACTAACGAAACAATCTTTTGAAGAAAAGTGTTGGCGAAAACCTATTGTCCCGGGCCGTTACCAGCCAAGTATCTTCGGCACACGCGAGCTTAACTTCTGTGTTCGGGATGGGAACAGGTGGACCCTCGCAGTAATCAACACCAACTTGTTTCGTTGCCGTCTCTCTCGACGGCTTAGATATAATACCACAAGCTATTTATAAAGTCAAGCATTTTTTTAAAAAAATTAAAATATTTTTTTACCTTAAATTCAGGTGATTTTCACCCCTGTTTATTATAAAAAGCTGCTGTTCGTTGCCGCCTTCCGCATTTATATAACTTAAAATTTCTGTTTTACTATTATCTTTTTCCGTATATTCACACAAAAACTCATAGCAAAGTATTTCTTCCTTACCTTCACCCGGGATAAGCGCTAAGGAAATTTCCTTAACAGATAAATTTTCTTTTAAAAATTTGCTGCATTCTTCCGGACTCAGCTTTGGCGTAAGGTTGTCCCTTTCTATGTGATTCATAAGGTAACCTTCCGCTTCATATTCTACCATTTTACCTTCGTTTAATTCAAGGGTTATTTTTATAAGGTCAGGGTATAACTTCACCCCGTTTTCATAAGCGCAGAAATTGATGGTGCAGGTGTTGTCGCTTATTACGTAGCTTGTTTCCTTTAAATTATCAAAACCGCTTTCATTTAAAAAGTGTGTGGCTTCTTTTAAAGCATCCTCGTAAGAAAGCTTTGTTTCAAGGTAATCCCCCGTAATTTTGGCAAAGCTTATTTCACCGCCCTTTTTTGTGACAAGCGCCTTCATATTGTCGCCTGTAATTTCAAAAGCTGCAAGTGTACCCTCGGTTTCATAGCTGCATTTTAAATTTTCTTTTTCGGTGTCAAGGAAATCCGCGGCTATCTTCACAGCTTCTTCTTTGCTTATAACTTCCTTGTCCTTAATAAACAAAGCCTCTCTTCTTTCGATATGGGAGGAAAAAGGACCCTCGTAAACAAGGCCCTGAAAGCTTTCACTTTCCTCGGCAAAATCCTTTAAGGCGGCGTAGAACTTTTCAATTGAAGGGAGGTTTAAGTTACTGCTGAAAAGGGAAATAAGCTCGGTGACGGTGCATTCCTTTAAATCAGTTCCCAAAAAAGTACGCATTTCGTTTATTTTTACTGAAAGCTTATCAATATATATGGAAAGAGTTTCAAGGTTATTGATTTCTTCCTCTGTTAAAGAATCTCCCGATGCTATTTTATTTCCTAAAAATCGGGAATAATCCATAGTAACAGAAAGAAGCTTTTCAATAACAGCGCTGTTTTCTTCGCTGAAGGGCAGGGCTGCGGCGCCTGAAGCTGCTGCTGAGCAGGAGGATATGATGGTATCGGTGCCTTTGTGCCTTAGAAGCTCTCCGGATGAATATCGCATCTTTTTAAGGGTCAGGGAGGTTTTTTCTAAATTATCGCTAAGCTCGCCTAAAGCGCCGCGGTAACTGATTTCAAGGCGGTTTAAATAATTGTCACTTATTCTTAAAAGCCTTACGGTGAAAACACAGCCTAAGGTGATTACTAAGGTAAGTAATACTGCAATAAGTACGGTAATATGCTTTTTCATAAAAAATTCCTTTCAGAAGCTTTTAAAACTATCTTGCCCTGAAAAGGTCTTATTATACAAAAAAGCACCGACCTTTACAGTCGGTGCCTGAATTAATGCTTATTTAAATGAATGTTCTTTTTGGGGTTTGTTTTCTTATTTCTTTCAGCTCATCTATCTCCTCAATATCCTTCTGTGGGGTAAATGCGCGCCATTTTGCAATAAGAAGGATGCCCAAAGCGCCGAGGGTGATAAATCTTGCCAAGGTGGTAAACTGAACTGAATACATAGGAAGTCCCATAAACATAATAGTATTATCGCCGGTTAAGGAGCTTATAAAGGTACCCGTCATCATACCTAAAAGGGCGAAGAAATTGCAGCCTAAGGAGTTGAAAACCGTATGAACGGTGGTCTTTTCCGCAGGTAAGTTCATATAGAAGATGTTTGCGTAAGCAAAGTTAAGTCCCACACTTAAAGTATTCTGAATAATTGCTGTGGGCAGCCACATCCAGGTGGTTTCCTTAACCATAAGGAACATAGGTATTTCGGTAGGCGCAAAAAGTAAAACGGCAATACCGAAGGTTTTTATCCATCCGTGGTTTCTCAAAATCTTTTTCCAGAATCCCTGGGTGAATACCAGAATAAAGGTGTAAGCCACGCTCATGGCATTCATAAGAGTATAGGAAAAATCAAGATGGTTTAAAAGGTGATAGTTCCATATACCATTATTAAGGTTGCAGATAAAGTTCCAGAAGAACATTAAAAGCATACATAAAAGGAACTTTTTATATTTAAAGGAAAGTGTAAATATTTCTGAAAGCTTTGGCGGGTCTGTTTTGGGGTAGGGGTATTCCTTTGCGCAGGCCTGCATCAATACGTCCAGAAGAACAAGAACGAAGGCTACATACCTGAAGCCTAATATAAGCTGGTCCTGGAATTCTGAACCTTTAACGGCGTCGGTAATAACACCGCTGAAAAGGAGAACCAAACTGCTCATTACTGAGGAGAATATCTGGTTTAAAACAAGGAATTTTGTTCTTTTTTCGTTATTCTCGGGGTAGAATTTATAAAACCAGGGTGTAAAGCCGGGGCTGAAAAGGGAGTAAACGGAATAAGCAAGGAATAGGATAATTATAAACCAAAGAAGTCTTTGGTCCTTATCCGTTACAAACATTGGCATAAGGTTTGTGGCAACTATGTACATTCCGTAGAAGTATATTTTTGCCGCCAGCAGGATTGGCTTTCTCTTTTTTATTCTTTCCAAAATAAAGGGAGAAAACAGAGAGAAAAGACTTGCAATATAGGGAATAAAGGAGATAATGCCGGCACCTGTGATATCAATGCCGTACATTGTAAGGAAGCCGGTGTAAAAAATACCGGTGATGAAGACGTTATAGAAGGAGGCTGCTAAATTGCTTCCCAAGGTTATAAGTCTTCCCTTAGCTTCGTCGTTTTTTGTGCTGTAGATTTCTGTGAAGGAATCTTTATAAGCGCGTAAATGAAGCTTCATAACTGTATTCTTGTTTTTGCCCTCGCAAAAACTCTCCCTTTCGGAAGTATTTTATTTTTCAGCTTCATTTTATCATTTTCAAAAACTAAGTCAATAGGCTAAATTGCTGTTTTGAAAAATAATTTTTAGCATTGAATTTTAAATAAACTATTGTTTTTTTAGCGTAAAAACTTTATCATAGTATATAGATAAAAGAAAAGGAGTGTATATGAATGATAAACATAATTAGGGATGAATTAAATATTGGCGCAGAAAAGCCCTTTACAATTATACATATGACAGATACCCACCTGACAGGCGCTTATGAGCACGAAAGTGAAAAAATAAAGCAGGAGTTTAAAGCAAGGTCAATAAGATTCCCTAACGCGGAGGATTACTGCGAGTTTGTTTCCAAGCTTTCAAAGGAAAATGGTTGGCCCATTATGCATACGGGCGACTTTATCGATTTTATCTCCGAGGAAGCTTTGGATAAAGCGAAAAAGTATTTTCTTGAAAATGATATTTTTATGGCTGCAGGCAACCACGAATTTGCCCGCTGTGTAGGCGGTGACGTGGAGGACGCTGAGTATAGAGATACAGGC
>JAGBID010000246.1 GCA_017935165.1 Clostridia bacterium | reverse complement strand
TGCTATAAAATCTGCTTTTCCGTGAGCATAAAAAGCTTCTCTAATGTTTGCCCCTACACTTGTTCCTGAACGCAAAAATTGATTTATCAAAGCGCTTTCACACTTCGCGTTTCTTAACTCTTTACATGCTTTTATCACATCCAGCGCAAACTGTTTAGATTTTATAATTAATGGACTTTCATTCACAGCAAATCACACCTTTCGAATTTATTATACTTTTACCAAATAAAAAAAGCAAGGCAAAGCCTTGCAACATACTTCTTCACTATTCACTATTACTTATTACCTTCCAAAAATCCTGAATGCGATTTTAGTGAAAAGTGAATAGTGAAAAGGTAATAGTGAAAAAGTAAAAATCCCCGTTCTTACGAACGAGGATTTTTGGTGGGAGCGGGTGGATTCGAACCACCGAAGTCGTTGACAACAGATTTACAGTCTGCCCCCTTTGGCCACTCGGGAACACTCCCATATTCCCTTATTCAGTTGTGAATAAAAAAATGGAGCTGGTGGACGGACTCGAACCCCCGACCTGCTGATTACAAATCAGCTGCTCTACCAACTGAGCTACACCAGCGTCTCAACGCTTGACTATTATATTATAATTGATTTTAGATGTCAAGTGTTTTTTAAAAAAATTTTTTCTTGTTTAAGAAAGGGTGTTGTTTTAATGTTTTTCGGTATGATTTATGGCGAGTTTTCAGGTTGTTAAGCATATGTACATCTTGCTCATTCAGGTATAAGGTGATATAATTTACTCATCAATTATTTTTCGAGTAAAAGGAGAAGGCTATGTCAACAAAATTATGGCACAACGAATTTATAGATGACTGGATGTGGGCGTTTCCTATGGGAAACGGCAGAGTAGGTGCAATGCTTTACGGCAACCCCCACCGAGAGCAGATTGAGATAAACGAGGAATCCTTATGGAGCGGCAGGCAGCTTACAGAAAAATATCACGCTACTCCTGAGGCATTGGCTGAAATCCGCAGACTTATTTTTGAGGAAAAGCTTATAGAGGCGGCAGAGCTTGCAAGAGGCACCTTTCTTTCTGACCCTTACGTTGTCCGTTCATACGAGAGCTTCGGTGAAATTTTTATAGATTTCCCCGACAAATCACCATACACAGACTATGGCAAGGAGCTTGAGCTCAGCGAGGCTATTTCTAACGTATACTGGACAAAAAACGGCGTGAAGTATAATAGCGAGTGCTTTGTAAGCGAAGAGTATGATGCATTTGTTTATAAGGTATGGAGTGACGGCAGAGCGTTTTCCTGTAACGTAAGTATGGAAAGAAAGCAGGATGCTTACTCCGCCTGTATTTCAGCTGACACAATTTTAATGAACGGTACAATTACCTTCTGCGAGGATAAGCCCCACGGTGAGGGCGGGGAAGGTATGTCCTTCGGCGGTAAGCTTCGTGTAGATACCGACGGCACGCTTACTAATACTCACAATACAATTTCCGTTGACGGAGCTACGTATCTTATTATCTACAGCGCCTTTGCCACAAATTACGATGTAGAAAAATTCGATATAGACCAAAGCAAGGATTATCGCAAGGAGATAGACAACTGTATTGAAAGAATCAGCGCTGTCGCTTACGAGGAAATCAGAGAAAAGCACATTGCAGACCACAAAAAGTGGTTCGAAAAAGTAGCGCTTCATATTGATTCTCCCGATTTATCACACATCTCTCTGGACGAGCGTCTTGACGACCTTCGTGACGGAGAAAATGACCCTGATTTATTTGCTCTTTACTATAATTTCGGCAGATATTTACTGATTGAAAGCTCAGGTAAAAATGCTAAGCTTCCTGCAAACCTCCAGGGCATATGGTGCCACGATTTCACTCCGCCCTGGGGTAGTGACTACCATACAAATATTAACCTGCAAATGAATTATTGGCCTGCA
>JAGBID010000245.1 GCA_017935165.1 Clostridia bacterium | reverse complement strand
TTAAAATAACTATTTTCGTTACAAGGTAAGCGCCGTCGTCAAGGAAATAATTCTCCCTCATAGCGGCGTGGCCGCTGGTCTCAATGGCTAAAGGCGCGTTGATTCCCATATTGTTGAGCCTTTTTGCCTCGTTGATAACGTTTTTGTAGCCGCGCTTGAAACGGTGATGCACACCTTTGAGGTGATGGTTTATAAAATCGGTTAAACCGTCGCTGGTTATAGAATCGGTGACTATGGTTCCGCCCTCGTTATCCTTTAAAGCTATGTAGGAGGCAAGTGCAATCAAAGCGTTACGGTTTATTTCCTCGCCTTTTTCGTCAACTGCGCCGCATCTGTCCACATCCGTATCAAATATAATACCAAGGTCAGCTTTATTTTTAATTACAGCATTTCTGATGCTTTCCATAGCTTCCTCGTTTTCGGGGTTAGGTATGTGGTTTGGAAACATACCGTCCGGGTTTAAAAACTGGCTTGAGGAAACATCCGCGCCCAATGCTTCAAGAACCTTATTTGCGTAGAAACCGCCTGCTCCGTTTCCTGCGTCTACTGTGATTTTAAAGCCTTCAAGGGGTTTTTCGTAATTTTCAGCGTTTACACCCTTTTTTATCATTTCGCGAAGCCTTTTGGAGTAGATTTCCATATAGTTAAACTCAATTATTTTGCCTTCTTTTTTAAGGCTTATGTCCTCAGCGGTATCTGCATAATCAATTATCTTTTCAATATCACTGTGTTCAAAGCCACCGTTTTTGGTGAAAAACTTGAGGCCGTTTCTGTTAAAGGGGTGGTGGCTGGCGGTAATTTCAATTGCTGCATCCACAGGTATATCCAGCGTTGCATAGAACATTGATGGTGTGCTTGAAAGTCCTGTAAGGTAAACGGTTACGCCATATTCAAGGAGCTTTTCGCACAGGGCGTTTGCAATTCTTTCGCCCGAGATTCTTGAATCCCTGCCTATTGCAATATTTAAGTCGGAGGGGCTTTTGTTTAGATTTTCTTTACACCAAAGAATAAATCCGTAAGCAAGTTCCTTTATTACATCATCAGTAAGCTCAACGTGTACGTTTTTTACACCTTCACTGGCTACACCGCGTATGTCGGTACCACTTATAAGCTTTGTGTACTTCATAGTCTGTATTTTCCTCCGTTTATTGTGTTCTTTTAATAATTATATAACATATTTTTTAAATCTGTAAAGAATTTTTTGTAAGAGATGAAGAAATTGTAAAAAATCATAATTCCCCTTTCTTTTTCAGTAAAGATGTGCTAAAATGATTTTATTATAAGTTTAGAAAGTGCAGGAAAAATATATGAATAAGATGGTTGAACTTCATGACGTTAATGTGCCTGAGTTTTTAAAGGTTCTCGATAGCTGCACAGGTGAAGTATACCTTATGACAAGGGACGGCGATAAGCTTAATTTAAAGAGTAAGCTTTGCCAGCTCGTAGGTCTTACAAGACTTATCGAAGGCGGTAAAATTGCCGAGGCTTTCATTATGTGCGAAACAGAAGAGGATGAAAGAAAGCTTTTCAGATTTAATCTTTATAACGACAAATAATGGCAAAAGCGAGAAAGAGAAAATATAAGAAAAAGCAAAAGGGCAATTTATATACAATAGTGATGTTTCTCATCGCTGTTGTATTATTTTTTATAATAAGGCTTGAACCCGAAGTTTTAAATAATATCAAATACGCCCTTAAAATAAATATGGTGCCTGAGTTAGCCGTTACGGAAGGTGAAATATCCGTCCATTTTATAGACGTAGGGCAGGGCGACTGCAGTTTAATAAGGCTCCCGCCCAAGGATGGCGAAAGGTATATAAATATACTTATCGATTCAGGTGAAAGCGGTAACGGCAGAAAGGTAATAAGCTACCTTGAAAGATTGGGAATAAGAACTCTGGACGCTGTAATAGTTACTCATCCCCATTCCGACCATATGGGATGTATGGACGAGATTATCGATTATTTTGAGGTAAAGAGCTTTTACACCTGCAGTTTTATGGATAGCTTAACGCCCACCACGGCTTCTTACGAGGATATGCTTGATTCTATTGAAAGAAAAGGCCTTAGGATAAATACTGTGGGCGCAGGTGAATATTTAAATTCACTTACAAAGGACGTTACAGGCTGTGAAATAAAGGTTATAGCGCCCTTTTTAAATAACACGGAAACCGACCTTAACAATACCTCTCTTATAATCAGGCTTAAGTATGGCTCCACCTCCTTCCTTTTTACAGGTGACGCCGAAATGGAGGAGTATAAGTACATAAGGGGTACCATCGGTCAGGTTAGCGTTTTAAAGGTAGGTCACCACGGCGCTTCAAACGCAACGGACGAGGCTCTGGCGGCTGAGCTTTGCCCGAAGATTGCCGTAATATCCTGCGGTGAAAATAACGACTACGGTCACCCGCACGAAAAAACCATAAAAATATTAAAAACCTTCGGTGCTGAAATAAGAAGAACAGACCTTGAAGGTGATATTGTAATCATCAGCGATGGTGAAAATCTCAAAACAGCATAATAAAAAGGAGAATTATTATGGATTGGCAGAATTATCTTTACAAAGAAAACGAACAGCCTCTTGATTCATTTCCCCAGGGAATAAGCAATACAGCTATTTTCAGAACTATGGCATTTATCGGCGACAGTCTCTCCTCGGGTGAATTTGAGTCAAGGGACAAAAACGGAAATAACGGCTACCACGATATGTTTGAGTATTCCTGGGGTCAGTACATAGCAAGAAAAAACGGCTTAACTGCCTACAATTTTTCCTGTGGCGGTATGACAGCCAAAGACTATATGGAAAGCTTTGCCGAGAAAAACAGAATGTTTGACCCTGCAAAGGCTGCTCAGGCTTACGTAATAGCTTTAGGTGTAAACGACATATTAAATCAGGGTCAGGAAGTTGGTTCTATTGAGGATATTGACCCCGAAGACTATAGAAATAATAAGCCTACCTTCGTTGGTTTTTACGCTTCTATAATAGCAAGATATAAAGCTATTCAGCCTCGCGCTAAGTTCTTTTTAGTTACTTTCCCGGATGACCCCGGTAATAAGGATGAACTGAGAATCAAGCACAGGGAAGCTTTATACGATTTAGCAAAATTCTTTACTAACAGCTACGTAATAGACCTCTATAAATACGGCCCTAAGTATGACGAAAAATTTAAAAAGAAATTTTTCCTCTACGGTCATATGAATGCCGAAGGTTATATTTTAACTGCCAATATGGTAGATAGCTATATCGACTACATAATAAGGCATAACCCCGATGATTTCCGCCGCGTGCCCTTCATCGGCTCCGAGCTCAAATAATAAAAAAGGCTCGCATTGCGAGATTTCTCATAAGGATGTTAAAAACTGACAGAATTTCGTTCTGTCGGTTTTTTGTCGTTTGCTTGTTATTTAATTATAAATCTTATTTATAATCATCTCAGCGCATTCATCTGAATTATATATACTCGTATCAACACTAAATGTATATTTTATATTTTTAGCCATTAATTCGTTTTGTTCATCTGATTGATTTTCATATCTATCACCGAAGTAGAAATTTTTCAAGTTATATTCCGACTTTGTCGGAGTGATATTATTGCAAAAGCAATAGTGTTATTGAACCCTACGGTTTCAGTGTTATTTTATTCGCCTCAAACTGCTGCCATAGGCAATATAACTCGGCTTTAGCCGAATATAACTGCGAAGCAATATAACTCGCCGCGGAAAACGGGGCGAATAAAACTGCGAGACTTCCTTTTGGGAAGTCTCGCTTTTAACTCTCCTTTTGTTTATTGTTATCTTTGTTTTTATCAGCAAACACTATAAATCTCTGGCCGATATAATTTAATATTATAAAGAAGCCCATACCTGCAAGCATACTTAAATTATCAGCGAGGGTGTTATCAATTCCGCTGAAAATAAACCTTACCAATGGCTGTGCGGCGGAGTAAGCAATTAAATAGCATAAAGTGATGTTGACTATAAAGAGTACTATCTCCTTTATTGATTTGCTTTGCTGTTTGAAAGTAAAATATTTATTTAAAAAGTAGCTTAAAATACTTCCCACCACGTAGTTAGAGGCGCTTGAAACCCAGTAATCAAAGTGAAGCAGGTTATAAAAAAGGAACATAACAGCTGTGCCCACAAGGGTGTTTGCCACACCTACAAGGATAAATTTAAGCATCGTTTTATCGAAGAATTTTTTTAAAAAGCTTTTCATTATATAGTGCCCTTTCAGAAGGATAAATTAAATATATATCAGAGTTTAAAAACTGTCAAGCAAAAGTCCTTGTAAAATGCATTATCTTGTGCTAAACTTAAATAAATCTTATACGGAAAGGTTTTGAAATTATGAAAAAAGTAGTATTACTTGGTGACTCTATAAGAGAAATTGGCTACGGTACAAAGGTGCCTGAGCTTTTAAAGGATGAATTTACAGTCTGGCAGCCCGAAGAAAACTGCCGCTTTGCTTACTACACCCTTCGTATGCTTTTTGATAAAAGAAGTGAAATAGAAGGCGCGGACGTTATTCACTTCAATAACGGTTTATGGGATATCTGCAATCTTTTTGGTGACGGTCCCTTTATGCCTCTTAATGAATACGTAAACGTGATGGTAAGAATAGCAGGAATATTAAAAACTTACGGCAAGAAGGTAATTTTCGCTACTACAACTCCTTGTCCTCCCGAAAATAAGTATAACGACGATAAGGTTATAATAGAATTTAATAACGCTTTGGTGCCAAAACTCAAAGAGATGGGAATTATTATTAATGATCTCTATTCCCTTGTAAATTCCGATATGAGAAAATATATCGATCAGAACGATATGCTCCATTTAAGTAAGGATGGCATTGATGCAGCTGCAAATCAGGTTGCTAATTTAATAAGAGAAGCCGCAAGTGAAAATTAACTTTGCGAAAAGATGCAAAAATATGGCAATTCAGCTTTTTCTTTCAATAGATATTGCAGAAATACGCTTATTATGGTAACATTTAATTAAGAATTTTCGTAATTTATTTAAAGGAGTTTTTATTATGAAGCTTTCATTCCGTTGGTACGGCGAAAACGACAAAATTTCCCTTGAGTATATCCGTCAGATTCCCAATATGTACAGCGTTGTTACAGCTGTTTACGACACACCTGTTGGCGAGGTTTGGAGCCGCGAGAGTATTGCACGCTTAAAGAAGCTTACTGAGGATGCAGGCTTAGCTTTTGAAGTTATCGAGAGCCTTCCCGTTCACGAGGATATTAAGCTGGGTAAAGAAACACGCGACCGCTATATTGAAAATTACTGCGAAAATATCAGAAGACTTTCTGAAGCAGGCATCAAGTGCATCTGCTACAACTTTATGCCCGTATTTGACTGGACAAGAACACAGCTTGACCACGTATTACCCGACGGTTCTACAAGCCTTGTTTACTACAAGGAACAGGTAGACGCTGTTAACCCCATGAACAGCGACAGCGACCTTACTCTTCCCGGTTGGGACGCAAGCTACACAAGAGAAGAACTCAGTACCGTTGTAGCTGAGTATAACAAGATGACAGAGGAGCAGCTTTGGGACAACCTTAAGTACTTCCTTGAAAGAGTTATTCCCGTAGCAGCTGAGTGCGACGTTAATATGGCTATCCACGAGGATGACCCCTGCTGGAGCATTTTCGGTATTCCCAGAATTATTACAGACGAAAAGAATCTTGACAGATTCCTCTCATTAGTTGACGATCCTCACAACGGTCTTACTTTCTGCATCGGTTCTCTGGGTTGCTCAGGCAAGAACGACGTTGTAAAGATGGCTTATAAATATGCTAAGATGGGCAGAATCCACTTCGCTCACTTAAGAAACATCCAGCTTCTTGACGGTGGCTTTGAGGAAAGAGCTCACTACTCACCCTGCGGCAGCCTTGATATGTTCGAAATCGTTAAGGCTCTTCATAAGGGCGGCTTCACAGGTTACGTAAGACCTGACCACGGCAGAATGATCTGGGGCGAAACAGGCAGAGCAGGTTACGGCCTTTTCGACAGAGCTTTAGGCGCAGCTTACATCAACGGTCTTTTTGAAGCAGTTGAAAAAATGGATAAATAATTTATTTGCCTAATAGGGGAGGGGACTTGTCCCTTCCCTTTTTACTATAAAGGTGATATATGCTAACAAGTAAGAATGATATCTCGATAAGAAGCCTGGAAAATACCGAAAAGGACTTTAATCTGCTTCTAAAATGGCTTTCAAACGAAAAAGTAACTGAACATTCCTGGAACGAAAACCTCCCCTGGACTATCGGGAAGGTAAGGGAAGAATTCAGCACAGATGATGAAACTAATAAGTGCATTATCCTTTATAAGGGTGAGGAAGCAGGCTATATTCAGTACTATCCCATTGAAAAGGACAGCTATAAATTCGAAAGTGAAAAGGATTTTGAGGCTTTAAAGGATGCTTACGGCTTTGATATGTTTATCGGTGTCCCTGAGCTTTGGGGCAAGGGGATAGCTAAAAATACCCTCCTGCTTCTGGAGGAATATTTATATAAGGAAAAGGGCGTAAGGAAGTTTACCTCCGACCCTGAAATAAGCAATAAAAACGGCCTTGTTTTCTGGCAGAAGGCAGGATTTAAGCCTTTTTCAGAGGTAGAAGCTTACGATAACCCCGAGGAAAAAAGTCTTATAATGGTGAAAGAAATGGAAAAGAAAACACTTATTTTTAACGGTTCCCCAAGGAAAAACGGCGATACCAAAAGCCTTTTAAATATTCTTGCAAATAATCTGGAGGGCGAAATTAAAACAGTTGATTGCTATTTTGAAAATATTTCCCCCTGCCTTGACTGCCGCTACTGCCACAAAAATAAAGGCTGCTGTATAAAGGACAATATGCAGGAAATCTATAAATATATTGAGGAATGCGACAGTATAGTTATAGCTTCTCCCGTGTATTTCAGCGAGGTTACGGGTAAATTATTGGCCGTAATGAGCCGTTTGCAGTGCTATTTTACCGCAAGCAGATTTTTAAAGGACCCCCATATACATCAAGCCTAAAAAAGGCGGAGTTATATTGGTTGGCGGCGGCGAGGGCGCACCCGACAAGGCTTTAAGCACAGCCAAAATGCTTTTAAAATGTATGAAGGTAAACGAGGATAATATCTTTACTCCTATAACAGATACTTTTACAGATACGCGACCTGCCGTAAACTGTAAGGAAACTGTAGAAAAGGTAAAGGCCCTGGCAGAATTTTTAAATAAATAATTTTATAAAAGCGGTGAAATATCCGCTTTTTCTATTGACATTTATATCGAAGTGCGATATACTAATAGCACGATGTATCGAACTGCGATATAGGAGGTAAATATGGACGCGCATATAAGAAAAGTTTACGTGCCTATGACGGAGACGGGATTTTACATACTGTTCTCCTTAAGGAAAGAAAACCACGGCTACGGTGTGGTGCAGGAGGTGGAAAGGCTTACAAACGGCGAGATAAGGCTTGCGCCGGGCACTATGTACGGCAGCCTTTCCAAAATGGAAAACGATAAGCTTATAAAATTTGTAAGGGAAGAGGACAAGAGGAAGATATACGTAATTACTGAGCTTGGCAGTGAAGTCCTCGACCTGGAGCTTAAGAGAATTAAAAGGCTTTATAACACTATCAAGGAGGCAGAATGATGGAAACCAAAAAGGAATTTAAATATTTTACAATATTCAACCATAAAAAAGAGGAAGAATATTTAAGGGAGATGCATAAAAAGGGCTGGAGGTTTATTAAAGTCAGCGGCTTCGGTATGTATCACTTTGAAAAGTGTGAGCCGGAGGATATAATCTATCAGCTTGACTACAATACGGAAAAGGACGGCCGTGAGGAATATATCAAAATGTATGAGGATTTAGGCTGGCAGTATATTCAGGACTACGCAGGCTACAGCTATTTTAAAAAGCCTGTAAGCGAAATGAACGGTGAAGAGGAGATTTTCAGCGACGACGAATCCAAAAACGCTATGAAGGAAAAGGTATATAAAGCAAGGTTTACTCCCTTGCTGGTGCTGTTTTTAGCCGTATTAATTCCTCAGTTTATAATTCAGCTAAGCCTTGCAAATTACACGGTAGCAACGTTTTTCGGAGTTGTGCTTGTAATCTACATTATATGCTTCATCTTTATCGGAATCGATATACTTAAAAGCAAAAAATAAACTTGCTTCCCATTCCAATAAATTGAAAAAAAGAAAGCCTGAGGGAATGACCCTCAGGCTTTGTTTGCTGTGGATATAGAATATTGACATATAATAGTCATTGTGTTATATTAATATTGTAATAGGAACTAATTGTTCCCAATTAAACTATTTTTGGATGAAAGCAAAATGAAAAAAGCAGAGATCGTATCATTAACACTTGCGTTTCTGATGTGCGTTTCCCTCCTCTTTATTCCTTTATTTAATAGAGAGGCAGAGGTTACAAGCACGGAACAGTTACAAATGGTTTGTACACATATAACTCAAGAAATATAACACATTACTCAATTTCCCGTGCACGAATTGCTCTTTACTATGATGTTTCAAGAACATCTAGCGAATATTATAAAACAGCTACACATGAAATAGGTCACGCGTTAGGTTGGAGAGGGCATTCAGCTACGTATACTGATGTTATGTTTTATTCGGAAAATTCATATTTTTCCTTAACTATTCAGGATACCTCTCATCTATTTCAGGTGTATCATTAATGTGAATGGTACAAGGTGAATATAAAATGAAAAAACAATTGTTTGTTTTTGCTATGATAGCCTTATTAGTTTCAGTATTTATCTTCATATTCATCAGTAACGTACAGGTTATAGATATTTCAGGATATGAGAAGAAATATCAGTATACCTTTAATAATATAGAGGACTGCGTTACGCACAGCAATATGGCAGTTATAGCAGAGTACGTTAACGACGATACCGCTTATTATTGCAGATTTACCGTAAAAGAATGTTTATATGGTGACGATATTTTTGAAGATGAAGATATACACGTGAGAATTCCTGAAAAGCCTGACTACAGCATTGAAAATTTAGGTTCAGGCAGGAAAGGAAATCCCAATGCGGATTACCGCGGTACTAACTGGTACCGAACGATTCTGCTTGTTGACTTAATTCCCGGTGAAGAATATCTGATAATCGGCGAATTCGGAGACAAATACACCTTCGATGAAGAAAATCCCATTGAAAGATGCGAACAGTACCTTATATTATATCCCGATTATCCCTTTACCGAGGAGGAATTTAAAAATGGTGAAGTGGAAAATCAAGAGGACTACGTAACTGCTTCGGAATACGTAAAGTACATTGATAAAAGGTACGGTCACGGAAGTATAGAATGGTAAAAGAAAGCCTGAGGGTCATCCCCTCAGGCTTAAATTATTTAGTTATTATTAAGCAAAGAATTATTCTTCTTCGTCGAAGTAAATTGTCTTGCCTGTTTCAGCGGACTTGTAAACAGCCTCGATAACTCTTGAAACAACAGCTGCCTGTTCGGGGGAGGTTACGGGAGGTACGTTATTTACAACGCTGTAGATCCACTGCTTAGCTTCGTACTGCTCAGCTGTGAGTGTCTCGCCGTGGAAGAGGTCACGGGCTGTGGAGTTGGGATGAACGATAGTCTCGTAGAGCTGACCGTCAGCCATTTCGCCTGTGAGCTTTAAGCCTTCCTTACAGTACTGAGCGCCGCCCTTTGTACCGCAGATAGCCATACCGCCGTCGTTTACGTAGTTAATAAGCCATGCAGCCTGAAGCTCAAGAACTGCGCCGTTTCTGAACTTAACGAAACCAACTGCCAGGTCCTCAACCTCGAACTCTTCGGGCTTCCAGATACCCCACTCGTTGGAGTTGTAAGCTGTGTCAGCAAGCTTTCTGTATGTAGCACCCGTTACACTTACTACGTCGTAGTTATTTGCAAGGTTCATAATAGCATCGATGGAGTGAGTACCGATATCGATAAGGGGACCGCCGCCCTGCTTCTCTTTATCCATAAATACGCCCCACAGCGGAACACCGCGGCGTCTAAAGTTAGGAGCACACATGTAATAAATTTCACCGAGGTCGCCTCTTTCAACCATCTTTCTTAAGAACTGATGATTTACGGAGCTTCTTGTCTGGTAACCGATTGTAAGGAACTTGTTGTTTCTCTTAGCAGCTTCGCACATAAGCTTAGCATCAGCGTAGGTTGTAGCCATGGGCTTTTCACACATAACGTGCTTGCCTGCGTCAAGAGCAGCTATGGAGATTTCAGCATGGAAAATGTTGGGAGTAAGAACGTGAACAACTTCGATATCCTCGATCTTTAAAAGGTCGCGGTAATCTGTGCATACGAATGCATCTTCTGTACCGAAGTCAGCCTTTGCTTTTTCAGCTCTTTCGATGATAAGGTCACAGAACGCAACTATCTTAACGTTGGGAAGTCTGTGAAGTGAGGGCATATGCTTTCCGTTAGCAATACCGCCGCAGCCGATAATACCAACTTTTACTTCGCGCATTTCTGCACTTTTGCTTTCAGTAACTATAGCTATAGACATAATCTTTCTCCTTTTTAATATTATTTTATTGGGCGGGAGACTTTTCCGTTTAAGCCTCCCGTTTAATCACTTTGTTTTAAAAATAAAGGGAGTTATTTGTTGATTTAATTATAATTCAACGATTCTGTTCTCGTTATTGGAGATGTAAGCGTTCTCAAGAAGTCTTGTAAGCTCGATAGCAGCCTTTGTATTGAAGATTTCAGGTGTGCCTGTCTTGTTTACGCAAGCTTCAATGAACTGTACGATGGGCTGGGGTTCGCCCTTGGGAAGAACGGGCTCAATACCCTGAGGTGCGCCGTTTTCAGCAAGTTCCTTGGAGAAGAATCTGCAGTAAGAACCCATCTGGATGAACGTAGCGTCGCTGCCGTAAACTTCTACAGAGCCGGGTGTACGGTAGGAAACAAAGCTTGTGCCGCCTACGCAAACTGCACCGTTTTCGTACTCGATTGTAGCTGTTGCGAATTCGTCAACCTTTGAGCCAAAGGGAGTTGTCATAACGGAGGAGATTCTCTTGGGCTTGCCTAAAAGGTAAGCTGCTGTGTACATGGGGTGACAGCCAAGGTCCATAAGTGCGCCGCCGCCTGTCTTAGTAGCGTCGAACCAATATTCAGGGAGCCAGTTGCCGCTAACGCCGTCGTGACCGTTTCTGAGTCTGACAAGGGAGATCTTACCGAACTTGCCCTCATCGATCATCTTCTTAGCAAACTTAACAGCGGGAGAAATTCTCTGAGGAAGGGAGATAACAAATGTGATGCCTGCGTCCTCAATAACCTTGCAGAGCTTTTCACATTCAGCAACTGTAGGAGCAAGTGCCTTCTCTGTGAAGATGTGTTTCTTAGCAAGAGCACACTTCATAAGAAGCTCATAGTGGTCGCAAGTGGGAGCGTCACAAACGATAGCCTCAATATCGGAAGCCAGGAATTCGTCTAAATCGCTGTAGTACTTAGCGCCGAGATCATCAGCCCATTTGCTGCCGCGCTCTACGTCGTCGTCCCATACAGCTGTGATTTCAGCCTTACCTGTTTCGAGTACGTGCTTTGCGTAACCCTCTGCGTGAACGTGCCATTTACTGAGCATACCAACTTTTAACATTTCTTTCATTCCTTTCAAAATATTTATTGATATTAAAGTGATGCCGTTTTAAGCTACTTATAATATATAGTAAATCAAGATAAAATTAAATAAATAATTTTAATCAGTTTTATGCAGAATTTTAATGAATAGTAAATCCTGCAACTAAAAAAATATAATAAATTCTCATAAAAACTTGAAAAAATTGAATAAGGATGTTAAAATAGTGCAAGCGGATACGGTAAGTGTATAGGACTGTATCAAATTTATATGAATTATTTTCTTCTTTTAAGGAATGCGATATGAGCGGAAATAAATATCAAAAAATTCCTATATAATAATAGTATGGAAGAAAATCAAAAAGGAAAGCGAAAAAGAAAGCTAAAGAAAAGTGCCGCAAGGCAGAAAAGAGAGGTGAAAAACCTATGTATACTATTCTTGTAGTGGACAGCGAAAAGCTTGCCCGTAAGGATATTATATATAAGGTG
>JAGBID010000244.1 GCA_017935165.1 Clostridia bacterium | reverse complement strand
TTCGAATGTATGGCTGAAATTAATAAAGCTAAAGTAACAGCTCCCGTAAAAATCGGCGACGTTATTATCGAAAACGTTTGCGGCACAGGCGTTCCTGTAGTAGCTACAAGCAACGTAAACTAATTATAAAAACACAAAACTCTCCCTTTCCGAAAGGATTGGGAGAGTTTTTATTTTTTCACAACCCCTCAGTCCGGAATACTCAGAAGAGTTTTCCGGACAGCTCCCCTTGCAGGGGAGCCGAGGTAACTGTGTGAGTCGGAATGAGAGTTTTTCATTTCTTGCGGATTTAAATTTTTTCTGATATAATTATATTACATACAAAGGAGGGATATTATGATTAAAAAATTATTATCAGTTATTTTGATTCTTTCATTTACCCTTACCTTTTTTACTGCCTGCCAAAATGAAAATGTAGAAGTCACCAAAACGGAATATTATCAATCCTACGGTTTGTGGAAGACCTTTTCAAGTTTTTCCAAAGCCAAAAAATATTCCGATATAGTTGTTTACGGAGAAATTTCAGAGATACAGAAATCTTACTTTTCAGTACCCGACGGCGGTATAGCCCGCACACCCGTAATTATAACGCCCATTAAAATTTTAAAAGGTGATAACTCTACCGAAAAAATAATTTACCATGCCCTTGGCGGAATTATGGGAGACACGGAATATATCAGCGATGTATATCCCACAAGTAATTTTGAAGTCGGCAGTAAAGTACTTTTATTTTTGGAAAAGAGTGACAATGGCGATTTTTACGTTGATATTTCCCCTTCCTTTACTTTTTTGGAAGATAGTGAAGGCAAAATAAGCGTGGAAAAAAGACTTATACCAAAGGAATGGCGCGTTTCAGACGACCTTATTCCTTATATAAGAGTATCTTTCTGGGTTGATACCGATAACGTTATTGAGCTTATTGAAATCGGATTTACCAAATGGAAAGAAAAATACAGAAATGAATAAGTTTCTGAAATAAATTATTAATTAAATGAGGTTAATTATGAAAAAACTTCTTATAACAGGTTTTGACCCCTTTGGCGGCGAGAGTATAAACCCTTCCTGGGAGGCAGTGAAGCTTCTTCCCGATATTATCGGTGACTATGAAATTCATAAAATGGAAATTCCCACGGTATTTTACAAGGCGTTTGAAATGATAAGTAAAAAAGCTGAGGAAATTAAGCCCGACGTAATAATTGCGGTCGGTCAGGCAGGGGGAAGACGCGGCATAACCCCCGAAAGAGTGGGTATAAACCTTATGGATGCCTCTATCCCCGATAATGAAGGAAATAAAATAAATGATACCCCAATTATCGAAAATGGGGAAAACGCTTATTTCACCACCTTAAACGTCAAAAAAATGGTGGAAGCTATTAAAGAAATCGGACTTCCTGCATCAGTATCCCTCAGCGCAGGGGCATTTGTATGCAATAACGTTTTATATCTGCTTCTTGATAAATATAAAAATACAAATGTTAAAGCAGGCTTTATTCACGTGCCTTTTATTCCAAGCCAGCTTGAAAATAAGAAGAATAAGGAAATTTTACCCTCAATGGAGCTTATGGATATTGCAAAAGGACTTGAAGCGGCGATAAAAGTAATAGAGTAAAATTAAAGGGTAATTTATTCTAAACTTTCGGGTCATTCACGAATGACCCCCACATAATATCTGTTACATAAAAAAGGTGCTACCGATTGGTAACACCTTGATTTTTTTATTAAATTATCCGAGTACGGAATCAAATTATCCGAGTACGGAGTAAAAATTATCCGAGGACGGAATAATTGGGAGCTTCCTTAGTGATCTGGATGTCGTGGGGATGGCTCTCAATAAGACCTGCGCTTGTGATACGAACGAACTTAGCCTTCTTATGAAGCTCGTCGATTGTTCTGCAGCCTGTGTAACCCATACCTGAACGTAAACCGCCGAGAAGCTGATAGATTGTATCAGCAAGGGGTCCCTTGTAAGGAACTCTACCCTCAACGCCTTCGGGTACGAACTTTCTGTTATCAGCCTGGAAGTATCTGTCGCCGCTGCCCTTGTTCATAGCGCCAAGTGAACCCATACCACGGTAAACCTTAAACTGTCTGCCCTGATAAAGCTCGTACTCACCGGGGGATTCCTCACAGCCTGCAACCATAGAACCGAGCATAACAACGTTAGCACCTGCAGCTAAAGCCTTAACGATATCACCGCTGTACTTGATACCGCCGTCAGCAATTACGGGAATACCGCTCTTAGCAGCTTCGTTAGCAGCATCGAAAACAGCTGTAATCTGGGGAACACCGATACCTGCAACAACACGTGTTGTACAGATAGAGCCGGGGCCGATACCAACCTTAACACAGTCAGCACCTGCATCTATGATAGCTCTTGCAGCTTCAGCAGTCGCAATATTACCACCGATAAGCTGGAGCTCGGGATATCTTGCCTTAACCTTAGAAATAGCGTTTAATACGCCGCTGTTATGGCCGTGTGCAGAGTCAAGAGTAACAACGTCAACACCTGCTTCAATTAAAGCAGCAACTCTGTCTAAAACGTCAGCAGTAGCACCGATAGCAGCACCGCAAAGTAAACGGCCTCTTTCGTCTCTTGCGGAGTTGGGGTATTTAACAGCCTTCTCAATATCCTTAATTGTAATAAGACCCTTTAATACCATATTTTCATCTACGAGAGGAAGCTTTTCAATTCTGTGATGCTTTAAGATATCCTGTGCCTGCTCCAAAGTTGTACCAACGGGAGCTGTAACAAGGTTTTCCTTAGTCATTACGTTTTTGATAGGCTGAGCATAGTCAGAGCCTGTCATAAAGCGAAGGTCACGGTTTGTAATAATACCTACAAGCTTACCGCCTTCACAAATCGGAACACCGGATATTTTATATTTACCCATAAGCTCTTCAGCATCACCTACAACGTGTTCGGGTGAAAGGAAGAAGGGATTAACAATTACGCCGTTTTCGCTTCTTTTAACCTTATCTACAAGGTCTGCCTGTCTTTCGATAGACATATTTTTATGAATGATACCAATACCACCCTCACGAGCAATCGCGATAGCCATGTTAGCCTCTGTAACAGTGTCCATAGCAGCTGTCATAATAGGTGTGTTAAGCTTAACTTTTTTTGTAAGGTTTGTAGAGAAATCAGCCTCGGAAGGAAGAACGTTACTTTCACCGGGGATAAGCAAAACGTCATCATAAGTGAGACCTTCTTTTACAAATTTCTCATTAAATTCACAGTTGATCATAAATACCCTCGCTCTCTTATAATAATATTAATCCACAATAAAATATGTTATATTAATAGTGAATTTTAGCATAAATACAGGAAAAAGTCAACGGCTACAAATTATAATTATGTTAACAAATTCTGCCGAATTTTGTATGAAATAACATAAAATCAACAGATATCATAATAATAAGAAAGCACTTAAAATACTCATTCAATCTCTTCTAAACTAAGTTTTTCAAAAAGCAGGTCAGCACTTATCGAAAAGAAAGCCGAAAGCCTTAAAAGAGATTTTGCCGATAACCTTTTGGACATTTCACCGCTTTCAAGCTTACCAAGCATTTTAACGCTGATTCCCATTATTTCTGCCATTTTCTTCTTGGAAAATGAATAATGACTCCTCAATAATTTTATATTTTCAAGAAAATTCATTATCTTTTGGTCGTTTATTTCTTTAATTGTCAAAAAATCAACTCCTGTTATTATATTCTGCCGGCACGTTTATATTATAATATAGAAATTGAATTTTCAAACATCAAAAGTGATGTATTAAAAACAGACATTTAAGTCAAATAATTTACCTTACTTTTAAAACGACGAAAAGCAGTAAACCTAAGTAAGTTTACTGCTTTTAATTTTACTCTGCGTCAAAGCCGAAGCGGACAAAGCTGTAGCGGTTAAAATAACCAAAGCAGATTTCGTCCTTCCACTGGTTTTCCATGGAGAAGGTACCGGGACCTACGCCGTAGGGCTCGGGGTCATAGCAATGGTGTACGCCTAAAAGGTTACGCCTTGCGTTAATTAAGGTGATAACTACCTCGTTTTTGCCTTCCTTAAGGAATTTGACAAGGTCAGTTTCGTATTTAAACATTAAATTATCGGCAAATTCACCGTTTACTTCCACCTTTGCAACTGCGAAACGACCGTTAAGCTTTAATACTGTGGGGTCGCCCTTCTTGTAATCAAGCTCTGTTTTAAAGGAAATCTCGCCTGCAAAGAAGGGGTAACCGTCGGTTACAATGTTATTTACGTCAATATTTTCCGTGGGTTTCTCGATAATAAAGCGGTCGCTAAAGTAAATATGGCTTTCTTTTACACTCTTTACAAATACACCGGGGGTATTTACCCTGAATTTACCGAATAAATAGATGCACTCGATTTCAGTATCGAAAACAAGGCAGTTTCTAAGGCTTTCGGAAACACCGCCGTACAGTACGTAGTAAACGTAATCGCGCTGGAAGTAAGGAAGTGTTATAACAATTTCGTTTTTGCCTTCCTTTACAAGCTTAGCAATATCCTTTGTTTTAAAGAGTCGGTCTAATTTCCACTCACCGTCAATCTCAATTTTTTCGCCGTTAACGGTATATTCAGCGCCCTTGTTGGGTTCAACCGTTAAAATAAGCTCCTCGGGAATATCCTTAACTGTAAACTCGGCTTTAAGTGAAAGTGTACCTTCGAATCTTTCCCTTAATAAATTATCCCTGATTCTTTCAATGGGACGGACTTCGCTGAATTCGCCGCCGTTTTTAGCTACCATAAACTTATCGATAGTTAAAGCGTTTTCGGGAATTTCCTTGAATTTGAAGTTGTTTTTAAGCTTAATATACTTCTTTTCTTCCTTTTCCTTAACCTCGGTGGCAGGAATTTCGTTATTTACAAGGAATACCTTGGACTCCACGGGTGCAAAATCGGAAACTACTTTAAAGCTGTTTTCGTTTTTAACGCCTTCAACAGCCTTCTTATCAAGGTCCATAACGCCTATTTCAATAATATTTTCGGCATTTTCGACCTTAATATTTACTCTTTCTAAAGTATCAAGGCTTAAATTCAGCACGTAAATAAGCTTGCCGTACTCGGTATTTCTTACGTTTACGCGGAAATCCTTAAGATTTTCGCCGTTTTCACCTGTTACTTTTACGCTTGCGGCAGCCTTTATGCTGTCAAACTCAATAGTATTTTTAATTAAACTTGTATCGTTTATTTTACCGTCGATTCTTGTGGGAACTTCGCCAAAGCACCATACTTTACCGCCGTTCTCAATAAATTCCTTTACAAGGGCGTAAGTAGTACTGTCGATAGTCTCGAATGAAGGAATAACTATATAATCGTAAGTACATTTGCCTACAGTTATTTTATCGCCTTCTACCTTAGCCATTTTAGCCATCATACATTCGTCGCCCCAATGGTAAGGAATCTGCTTTTCTGAAAGGAAATCGGAAAGCTTATGGAAGTCATCCTCAAGCTTTCTTATGGAGTCGCTTTCAAGCGCTCTCTTATACGTTAAGTAAGCAGAATGAACGGGATGAATAACAAGAGTATTTACTTCCTCCTGACCGCGGGAAAGTAAATAACCTAAGTTATTGAAATATTCGTTAAACTTAGCCATATCATTCTGCCAGGGCAGGTGCTCGGAGTAGTGGGCAGGGTAGTCGCGCTTTCTCTGGCCGCGCATTGAGTAAGCATAAAGGTGCTGGCACATCAGGTTTACACCGTTTACGTACTGTCTTTCGGCAATTCTCTTAAGCTCTAAAGGTGTAACGTCCCAGCCGCAGCAGCCGAACATCTCGGAAATAGCCTTCTTTTTGCCAAGCTGCTCGCAGGCAGAGCCTAACTGCTTGGAGCCGATATCGTCAGCAATTCCCCTTGCCAGATAGTCAATACCCGGAATATGCTCGTACTCATAGAAGGGCATAACGCCGCCGTTGCACCACATCTGTCCGTTTAAGTGGTTTTCCTCAACTGCGTGGCCTGTTAATTTACAGCCGTTTTCCTCACACCACTCGTAGATAGGCTTTACCCAGTGGTCGATAAAGAGTCGGTGGCACATTTTGTAATAATCAAAACAGAATTCCTTGGAGCCTTCAAAATCAATGAAAAGGGCAGGCAGCTTACTGAATACGCTGTAGCCGTAGGCGTTCATAAATTCCTCGGGGAAGGTATTTGACCAGGGTGTAGCCCAGCGGTAGTACTGAGGCTCGTCGGTAAAGAAGCCGGGCATTGCCTTGCCGAAATCTTCCTTATTTACCTTCTCCTTATATAATTCGTGGGTATATTTAATAAATTCCTTTGTAACTCTTAAGTCGAAGGAATCAGCAAGGGAGGCATCAACACCAAGCTTTATAACGTGGTATTTTTCTGCCTTTTCTCCCTCATTTATAAGTCTTACGGTGTTACCGTCATTTACGTATACGCCTAAAACATCCTCGCCCGCAGGAATAGCATCGCAAAGCTCATATTTTAAGAAGAGAGCTAAGTTTTTCTCGTCCTCCAAAACCTTGCCCCCTGCAAAGCCTGAAGGCCAGCCGTTTTCGTCATAGGACCAGGCTTCCATACCAAACTTCTTGGCTTCATCCACAGATGCGTCAATAGCCTCGAACCAATCGTCGCCTAAATATTCTGTCTCCAAGCCGCCGCGGGCGTGCATAAAGAAGCCGTTCATCTTTAAATCGTGCATCACGTCTATCTGGCGCCTTAATTCCTCAGGGTCCAGTTTATCGTTCCAGCTCCAGAAGGGAATGCTGCCGTATTCGATAGAATGTTCCTTTGTATCCTTAATAAGTTTATTTATCAAAATAAATACCTCCTTTAAATTTGGTATACATATTACTTCATTTTAATTTTACTTTTAAAAAGGCAATTTGAAAATACATTATTTTAATAGCTTTATTGCATATTTTTAAGCAGAAAAAATCCTGCCGCAAATAAAAACGGCAGGTTTTTTCACAACACTATAATTATAGCATAAATAATTTTTTTGTAAATTCGCATTATGTATAAAATTTAAAGGAAAATTTTATGCATTTTCCCTATAGATTTATACTTTTAACTATTGTAAAATAAAATTAAGGAGGTAAGAATATGAAAAAGAAAGTTATCTTAATTTCAAGCATACTTCTTGTTTTTATAGCATTAGCTATCTCTTTTACGGCATATAATCAATATCAGGATTATCTGCATTCCGAAATAAGCGTTAAATATAATTATGCTGACCCTCCTTACGCAATTTATCACGACGATTTCTATAAACTATCAAGTGAAGAAAAATTTCACGCTACCATAATTTCCGAAAGTACTTGTGCTGTAATAGGTAAATTTAATTATGTAAGACAGGAAGAAGACCTTTATAAATTTAATTTTGACGTAAAAACGGTTGTTTACGGCGAAGTAAATGATAAAAATATTGAGGTAGCAGTTATCTCGTGGCAAAGCGACTTTTATAAAGAAAATACATTTAAGAATGGAGAAGAATATTTACTTTTCTTAATTGAAGATGACATTGTATTTTTAGATAAACCCCAATATGGTTTTACCGGACAGACGCTGATACCCATCAATAATCTTTCTAAAGCACAATGGAATGAAAGCGGAAAACTTATATACAGTGAAAATACAAATTCCGTTAATATAGCCGAATTTTATAAAAGCTTTGCAACTGAAAAAGGCTATAATGAAAATGCTTACGAAGAAACTATAATCAGAAATCAAAGTCTTGACACCGTTATAAAAAAAAGCGAAGTAGTATTGAGATTTAAGGTTCTTTATAAAGTGGAAGATTCAATATTATGGCCTGCAACCTTATATCAAATAGAAAAAATTGAGTGTTTAAAAGGCCAAGAGTATCTTTACAATGGTTCAGGTCAGTATATGATACGAGCAGCTAAAGATTCGCTTAAAATAAATGAAGAATATATAATGACCTTTGGTTTAGTTGACCCCACAAGAGAAAATACGCTTTTATTGCAATCCGCACTAAACGGCATTATTCCTATTGAAGATAAGGAAACGGTGGCGCAAGTCTATGAATGGCTTGGTTTAAAAGAACCCGTAACCGAATAAAAATAAAGCCTGCCGCAAATAAAAACGGCAGGTTTTTTTCACAACACTATAATTATAACATAAATAATTTTTTTGTAAATTCGCAGTGTGTATAAAATTTAAAGGAAAATTTTATACATTTGCCTATAGATTTATACTTTTAACTATTGTAAAATAAAATTAAGGAGGTAAGAATATGAAAAAGAAAATAATAACTATCAGCTCTTTAATTTTGGGACTTGTATTATGTATTTTCGGCGTAAAATATTCTATGGAAGCCTATAGCGAATATCAAGAATACTTACATTCCGAAATAGAGGTTGAGTATAAATATGTAGCACCTGAAGGTGCTATGTACCGAAAAGAATTTTATGATTTATCCGATGCCGATAAATTTCATGCAACTGTAGTTTCTGACAGCACTTGCGCCATAGTCGGTAAATTTAAATCTTTCAGAATTGAAGGTGACCGTTTAGGTAAATGGAACTTTGACGTAAAAACCGTTGTATACGGAGATATGCCAAAGAATAATATTGACGTTACAGCAATTATGTGGCAGTCGGAACTTTTTACAGAAGATGTATTTAAAAAAGGTGAAGAATACCTGTTATTTTTAATTGAGGATGATACGATTTTTTATAATGAACCTCAATACGGTTTTTCAGCAGAAATTTTAATACCTATCAATAATTTAAAAACATCACAATGGAATACCGGAAAAATTGTGTACAGCGAAAATACAAATTCTGTAAATATAGCAGAACATTACAGAAAACTTGCAAATGAAAAAGGTTACAGTAAGGATAAATACATTCCAACAGTAATAAGAAATCAAGACCTTAAAACTTGTGTGGAAAAGAGTGATGTGGTAATAAGATTTAAGGTTCTTTATAAAATGTTTGATGCCAATTTATGGCCTGCTTCTACTTATAAAGTAGAAAAAATAGAATGTCTGAAAGGAATAGAATATACTTTTCAGGAATCTACACAATGCGAAGTAAGGGTATACAAGGATTCTTTGAATATTGGTGAGGAATATATTTTAACCTGCAGCATTATAAATCCAAATCGAATTAGCAGTTATCTTTTACAATCCGCCTTAAACGGCATTATACCTATTGAGGATAAGGAAACAGTGGCACAAGTCTATGAATGGCTTGGTTTAAAAGAACCTGTAACTGAATAAAAATAAAGTGAACACTAAAAAAACGTTGTTTTTAAACTTCGTTTTACGGTGTTCACTCTTTTTATTTTATACAATGGGAGATTTGGAGATTTTGTTGCCGTGGCGGGGGTACTCCTTGGGAGTAAAGTTAAATTTGCGCATTACGGCTATTTTTCTCTCGCTCTTTTCTTCGTCGGGAAGGATGAAGCTGTCTATTTTCTCTACTTCACAGCCTAAAATATCAATTGCTTTCCTTGCTTCTTTCATTTCTTCTTCTAAAGAAGGACCTTTCATTGCTACAAAGTAGCCCTTCATTTTAACTAAAGGAATGCAGTATTCGCAAAGTGTATTCATAGGTGCTACGGCACGGGCTGTGGCAACGTCGAACTTTTCGCGCATTGTATTGATTTTGCCTGCTTCTTCGGCTCTTTTATGGACAAATTCCGCTTCGAAACCGAGTTTTTCGGCTACGTCCTGCAAAAATTTAAGGCGCTTATTTAAGCCGTCAAGTAAAGTTAATTTAATATCGGGACGCATAATTTTTAAAGGCACACCGGGGAAGCCTGCTCCCGTACCTACGTCTATTACCTTGGCGCCCTGCTTTATTTCGTGGCTTTTTAAGAAGCTGATGCTGTCTATAAAATGCTTCACTACCGCTTCGTGAGGGTCGGTGATAGCTGTTAAATTTATCTTCTCGTTCCACTCTAAAAGAAGCTTTAAGTAGAGATTGAACTTTTCAGCCTGCTCAGGCTTTATTTTTATGCCTGCTTCCTTGGCTTTTGCGATAAGCTCTTCTCTGATGTCGATTTCCTGAATGTTTATGTTTATGTTTTCCATATTTTACCTTTTAAAATTTAATTGTTGGAGCTAGTTTTATTTACACCTCATCCGTCTTTTGAAGTGGAAAAGACACTTCAAAATCCACCTGCATACGTAACTGCGCAAGCAGTTCGATGCAATTTCGTAAGAAATTTCCACGCAAGGGGAAGGCAGGGTGTCGGGCATAAAATTACTTTGCGGAGAGCCAGATAAGTAAAACTGAGATATCCGCAGGGCTTACGCCTGAAATTCTGCTTGCCTGACCGATATTTACGGGGCGGACCTTGTTAAGCTTTTCCCTTGCTTCAAGCCTTAAGCCTTTTATCTCGCTGTAGTCGATATCCTCGGGGAGAAGCTTATTTTCGATTCTTCTCATTTCACTTATATCCGCCTTCTGACGCTTGATATAGCCGCTGTACTTAAATTCTATTTCAACTGCTTCAAACACGGCTCTGGGTAAATCCGGGCGGGTTATATCTATTTCCTTTATATCATCGTAGGTTATCTGGGGTCTTTTTAAAAGCTCAGAAAGTCTTATACCTGTATTTAAGGGAGAGGTGCCCTTTTTAACCAGGATTTCGTTAAGCTTCTCGGAGGGCGGGAACACAATGCTTTCAGCTCTTTTAAGCTCCTCTGCCTTCATTTCCTGCTTTTTAAGGAAGCGTTCGTATCTCTCGTCATCTACAAGGCCTATCTCTCTGCCTAAGGGAGTTAAACGCTCGTCGGCGTTATCCTGCCTTAAAACAAGGCGGTACTCGCTTCGGGAGGTCATCATACGGTATGGGTCCTGACAGCCTTTGGTGACTAAATCGTCAATTAAGGTACCTATATAGGAATTATCCCTGCCGAAAACCACCTGCTCTCTGCCTAAAATTTTAAGTGCTGCGTTTATGCCTGCCACTAAGCCCTGAGCTGCAGCCTCCTCGTAGCCTGAGGAGCCGTTAAACTGACCTGCGCCGTAAAGACCGGGATGCTCCTTGAATTCAAGGGTAGCGTATAAAGCCTGAGGGTCAACACAGTCGTACTCAATTGCATAGGCTGAGCGCATTATTTTTACGTTTTCAAGTCCTTTTATGGTTTTATAGAAGGCTATCTGCACGTGCTCGGGAAGGGATGAACTCATACCCTGCAGGTACATTTCCTCTGTGTCCCTGCCGCAGGGCTCAATAAAGAGCTGATGGCGGGGTTTTTCAGAAAATCTTACTATTTTATCCTCTAAGCTGGGGCAATAACGGGGTCCCACACCCTCGATAATGCCTGCATATAAGGGTGAAAGGTGGATATTTTCCTCGATAATTCTTTTTGTTTCGCTGTTAGTCCAGCTTACGTGGCAGACGGCGGTGTTTTTTAATTCCTTTTCGCTGTTCATATAGGAGAAAGGAACCACGGGCTCGTCACCCTCCTGAACCTCAAGGCCTTCGAAATTGATTGATGACCTTAAAACTCTTGCAGGAGTACCTGTTTTGAACCTTCTTAAAGGAATGCCAAGCTCTTTAAGTGATGCGGTTAAGAAGGATGCAGGGAACATTCCGTCGGGTCCGCTTTCAAAATTCACGTCACCAACGAAAATTTTGCCGCCTAAAAAGGTACCTGTAGCTAAAATTACAGCCTTGCATTTATACTGAGCACCCATCCTGGTGGTTATAAGCCATAAATCGCCGTCCTTTTTAATATCGGTAACCTCTGCCTGCTTTACTTCAAGGTTTTCCTGAAGCTCAAGCTTATGCTTCATAACTCTTGCATAGTGATTTCTGTCTATCTGAGCGCGAAGGGAATGAACGGCAGGGCCCTTGCCTAAATTAAGCATACGGCTTTGTAAGAAGGTTTCGTCCGTTGTTTTACCCATTTCACCGCCCAAGGCATCTATTTCTCTTACTAAATGGCCTTTAGCGGTACCACCTATACTGGGGTTACAGGGGCAATTGCCAACGGCATCCATATTTATTGTAAAAACTGCGGTATACATCCAAGTCTTGCGCCTGCCAAACCGGCTTCAATTCCTGCGTGACCTGCACCTATAACCGCTATATCTAAATTTCCTGCATCGTAAAGCATATATTTACCCTTTCAAAGAAAGTTTTAAACAAAAATAAAAATCAAGGTGGAAAACTCAGTAAAGTTATTCCGTACCCTTTATAATATCATAAAACTTAATAAACCGCAATATTTTTAATGTTTCTGCTGCTCTTATTTATTAATTATATGAGTTTTAGAATAAGTACTTCTGAATTTTGTAGGTGTCATATTGGTATGATACTTAAAAAATTTTAGGAAATACTTATATTCTTCAAAACCGCACTCATCAGAAATTTTAGGAAGACTTAAAGATGAACTTAAAAGTTTCTTTTTTATTGTATTTATTTTTGCTTCGTCTACGTATTTTTTAAGGCTCATATTATAGTACTTTTTAAAAAGCCTTGAAATATAATCACTGTTATAGCCAAAATATTCTGAAATATCTTTTGCGGTAAGTTTAGTGTCACTATTAATTCTTATCCATTCGGCAATTTGATTTACAAGCTTATTATCCGTAAGATTTTCGCTTATGCTATATATCTCAGCTATTATAATTCTTATAAGGTAATCTTTAACTTCAGGAAAATTATTTATAAGAGAATAATGAATAAGCTGATTTGAAAGTAAAGTAAGATTATACGAATTATCAATGTGCAATGTTTTTATATTAGGCAAAGGGTTATTTTCACTTATAAAATGCATCCAATAAAAAGAAGTACTGCTGCTTTTTTTAAATCCTTTATGATTTTTATCCGGCTCAAGAATTAAAATATCATCTTTTTTAAGAATATATTTAATTTCATTTTCTTCAATATTTACTTCGCCCTCTGTAACGAATATTATTTCGTAGGATTTTATTATTCTTTCAGGGTGTATCCATTCGCCTCTTGAAATAAATTTACCGGAACCGTCGTATTTAACGTTTTCTAACATAAGTCGGATTTTAGCTCCTTTTATACCATTTTTTCCGTTTTTATTCCATTATTTTTCACTTATAATTATATTAACAAACGGATAAATATCTGTCAATCAGCAAAAATTCTATTGAAAGGAACAAGTATTTATGAAACATTTACACTTTTCCGATACACATATTAAAGGCGGATTTTGGAAATACTATTCTGACATGGTAAGAAACGTAACTGCAAAAGCTGTTTACGACCGCTTTTGGGAAACAGGCAGATTTGATGCTTTCAGATGTGACTGGGAAGAAGGCATGAAAAACCGCCCCCACCGCTTTTGGGATAGCGACGTAGCAAAATGGATTGAAGGCATAGCTTATTTAAGCGAAATTAAAAGAGAACCCGAATTTGAAAAAATTGCCGACGAAACTATTGAGCTTATTGAAAAAAATCAGTATGAAAACGGCTATTTTAACTCATATTACATTAGAATTGAACCCGATAATATTTTTAAAAATCGTGACGGCCACGAACTATACACAACAGGTCACTTAATTGAAGCTGCTATTGCTTACGATAAAGCTACGGGCAAGGATAAGCTTTTAAAGTGTATGATAAAAAACGTAGACCATATTTATAAAGTTTTTGTAGAGGATAAAAGTGCAGCATTTAACACACCGGGACATCAGGAAATTGAACTTGCTCTTTTAAAGCTTTACGATTACACAAAATATGAAAAAGCTTTATCACTTGCACAATACTTTATAGAAAACCGCGGTAAATTTGAAAATGATAAAGTATCACACAACGACCAGACTATGATTCCCTTAAGAGAATTAAAAGAAGTGGACGGCCACTGTGTAAGAGCAGGTTATCTTTTTGCCGCTATGGCTAAGCTTGCAAACTTAACTCATGACGAAAAACTTTTTAAGGTTTGTGATAATCTATTTAATGATATTACCGAAAAGAAAATGAGCATTACAGGCGGAATAGGATACCACCGCTTTAAAAATTTTGCCGAAGCTTTTTCATATGCTTACGATTTACCTAATTTAAATGCATATAATGAAACTTGCGCATCTATTGCTTTAGCTCTTTTTGCCCACGAAATGCTTGAAGCTAAAATTGATTCAAAATATGCTGATATAATTGAGCTTATTAATTTTAACGGCTTTATTTCAGGCGTTTCACTTTCAGGCGATGAATTTTTCTATTCAAATCCCCTTGAAATTGATTTGAAAAAACATTACAGAGACCGTGAATTTCAGGGACCTTCACAAAGGGTTAAGGTTTTCGACTGTTCCTGCTGCCCTCCCAATGTAGTCAGAATGCTCTCATCTATTCAGAGATTTATGTATTCTCAGGATGAAAACGTAGTTTATTGCCATCAATTTGCAGATAGTGAAACAAAACTTAATATCAAAGGCATAAATGCGGTTCTGATTCAAAAAACAGATTACCCATATAGCGGTAAAATAGATTTTACTGTAAAAGGCGCCGACATTAAGCTTAAAATAAGAATTCCCTACTGGTGCACTGAATTTGAAGGTACAAAAGAAAATGGCTATATTACAGTAGATTTAAAAAAAGGTGAAAGTTTTACTTTAAATTTACCAATGAATATCCATTTTATAGAAGCAAACCCAAACGTTCAGGATAACTCGGGCAGATATGCTTTAATGCGCGGACCTGTGGTTTACTGTATGGAAGGCATTGATAACGGAGAAAATTTACGGGATATTACAATTTTAGAAAATGGCGAAAGTGAAATAATTAAAGATGAATACTTCCCTGCTCCTGTTATTTTAATTGACGGTGAGAGAAGAGAAAACGTAAATTCACTCTACAAAATAAAAGACAACAAGCGAATTAAAATTAAAGCAAAATTTATACCATACCTTGGCTATGAAAACCGAGGCGATACTGATATGATAATTTGGACTCAAGTAAAATAATAAAATAAGACTCAAAGGTTTGTTCCTCTGAGTCTTTTTCTTTTATTAAACCTATTATTTACCAACGCAGAAGCGGGAGAATACGTTATCCACCACGCTGTCGCTGACTCTTTCACCTGTTAATTCGCATAAAGCTGCCAAAGCAGCCTCGCAGGATACCGTTATGGCATCCAAAGTAAAGCCCATATAGAAGGCTTCCTTAGCTTCAATAATGGCATTAAGGGCTATTTCAGCATCGTTTTTCTGTCTTTCGGTAAATAAGCTTTCGCCGTTTCCGGAAAGCTCGTTTATCCTTAAAAGCTCCTCACATTTGCTCTGAAGCTCCTCAAGACCGTTACCGATTTTTGCTGAGATATAGGCGACTTTCTCAAATTTACTCTCGATATAATTTATATCAAGCTTACTTTCAAGGTCACATTTATTGATAATTGCAAGGCAGGGGACGTCCTTAACACTTTCAATAAGCTCCTCGTCCTCCTCGCTTAAGCTTTCGGAGGAATCAAAAACCGCCAAAACAAGCTCGGCGCTTTCAATTCTTTTCTTTGTAAGCTTAACGCCTATACTTTCAATGGGGTCGCTTGTATTTCTTATACCTGCGGTGTCCGCAAGGCGCAAAGGAATACTGCCAAGCATTACAGTTTCCTCCACAACGTCCCTTGTTGTGCCTGCAAATGAGCTTACTATACTTCTCTCGCAGCCTGAAAGTAGGTTCATTAAAGTGGATTTACCTGCATTGGGTTTGCCTGCAATAACGGTATTTACGCCTTCTCTTATAATTTTACCTGCATTAAAGGTGGAAAGAAGCTTATTTAATTCATCCTCAGCTTCGGATAAATAAGTTATCAACATTTCGTCGTCAACCTGTGGAATATCATCGTCGGGGTAATCTGCCCAGGCTGAAAGGTTGCCGCATAGCTCTGTGATATTATCCTTGATTTTATTTATCTTTTTGGAGAGTGCGCCGTCCTTGGCGGCTACGGCACTTCGCATAGCTTCCTTACCTTTAGCTGAAATAATATCCATAACAGCCTCGGCTTTTGTAAGGTCGATTTTCCCGTTTAAAAAAGCTCTTTTAGTAAATTCACCGGGGGAAGCAGGCTTTGCCCCTGCCTTATAGATAACGGACAAAACTTCCTTAACCGCAAAAATACCGCCGTGGCAGGAAATTTCCACCACGTCCTCACCTGTGAAGCTGTTAGGGGCGTTAAAATTAAGGGCAACTGCCTCGTCTATTTTCTCGCCTTTTTCGTCCTTTACGTCACCGAAAAGCGCCTGATAACCCTTTAAATCTTTAATTTTTCTGCCTGATTTTGAAAAAAATACCTTGTCGGCAATTTCTTTTGAATTTTCACCCGAAATTCTTATAACGGCTATGCCACCTGCGCCTAAAGGTGTGGAAATAGCAGCGATGGTGCTCATTTTATATTTCCTCTCGTATATCTGTTTTGTTGTTTTCTTTTAGTGTTTTTAATGAAGTTATAAGCATTCTTCTAATTGTTCCGCATTCGTTTCTTAATGATTTAAAATCATTTTCCTGTAAACAATCCGTTTCAAAAAGTAACTCCAACCAATACTCGGTTTCATAACATTCTTTTTGTGCTATTTCAAACTTTGACACAAAATCTTTCGTGCTTTGCGCATACTGAGCTTCATAAATATTTGCACCTATTGAAGTTGCTGAACGAAGCAGTTGATTAATAAGAACCGATTCTTTTTATTGATTTTCATCTCTCTGCAAGCAAAAACCACGTTTTTTGCAAATGCTTTCGATTTATCCCTGAGTATACTTTCAGCCATAATATCACCAATAACAATTATACTTTATCTTTCAGATTTTTCAAGTTTTATTCCGTATTTACGGAGTTTTATTATCTCGTGGAGATAGTTTTATTAAAACATACTGTTTTAGTTTTATTTTATTTGTTATATAAACTCGGTGAAACCGAATAAAACTCATAAAATGAATAAAACTGCGAAGCAATAAAACTTGTTGCAAACAAATAAAACTGCCCAACTTTTAAAAAAGTTGGGCAATTGGCAATTAATTACTTTGTTCTTTCGATTCTGCCGTAGAGAGGAGCATCCTCAATTTTCTTTGTTACACGGTTGGGATCGAGAGGTGCGGGACCAGAAATTTTCTGGGGTGCTTTAGGTGCAGGCTTACTTTCAGATCTCTTTTCGAAACTTCTTTCTCTCTTCTGATTATAACCTTGGCCCTTACCGCCGCGGCGGTTTCTGTCTCTTCTTTCGCCGTTTTCGGGACCGATAACAACGTGTCTTGCCATATCCTCGCCTTCACTCCAGGACTTAGCGCCCTCGATGTTCTGAACGGCTGTATGGATAATTCTTCTCTCATAGGGATTCATAGGCTCTAAAGGCTGGTTTCTGCCTGTTCTTATAGCTCTCATAGCCATTTTTGCGCCTAAATTTTCAAGTGTTTCTTTTCTCTTTTCACGGAAAGAGCCTACGTCCAAAGTAAGGCGGAAATACTTATCTCTTGACTGGTTTGCAACTAATGATGCGAGATACTGAAGTGAATCGAGTGTTTCACCTCTGTGACCGATAATAAAGCCGATATCGTCGCCGTCAATTGTAAGCTCGGCGGCATTTTCCTCTTCCTTAATATCGATTTTAATGTTGCCTATACCCATTTTTTCAAGCACTGCCTTAAGATAATCTGCAGCGTTCTCACCGGGAGTGGGGAGAATATAAGCTCTTACTTCGGCATCCTTACCGCCAAAAATACCAAGTATTTTCTTTTCGGGCTCAGCAAGGACTTCCATTTCTGCATTTTCGACACCAAGCATCTCAAGGGCCTTTTTGAATGCAGCTTCAACGGTATCGCCTTTTGCGATAGCTTCTCTTAACACTTTTGTTTCCTCCATTATTAGGTTTTCTTTTACAATATTATTAACTGAGTTTACCCTCAAATTAATTTATAAATTATCAGAGCTTTTTGCCCATATAATCGCTGGAATTATTCTTTTCCTTCTTATTTGATGCTTTTTTCTTCTTTTCAGTCTGCTTATTAGCTTTCTTTGCTGCATTTTCAGCATTTACGTTTGCCTGAGCTTTAATTTTCTCAGCTACCATATTCTGAAGAGCAACAGGCAAAGGCTTAACAGATTTTTCGTTATTTTCAAGTAATAAGAAGTGCTGTGCTTCCTGCTTTGCAGTTATCTGCTCGTTACTGAAGAACTTATTGATAACAATACTCTGACCTGCACCTACAACACTGGATGCAACCCAATAAATACCAACAGCAGCAGGCATAATGTATGCCCAATATGCGGAAAGTAAGGGGAGAAGGTACATTGTATATTTCATACAACCCTGCTGGCTCTGTGAAGCCTCGGGTGAATGGGGGTTAAGCTTATTCATAATAAACTGCATACCCCAGGATGTGAGAAGGCATAATACGGGAATTATCCATAAGAAGCTCATAAAGCCTGCTTCGCTGGGTGTGCCTAAAAGGTCAAGACCTAAGAAATTAAAGCCGCCTGTAAAGGATTCGATTTTCTCTACGTCCTCAGCGGAGAACATTGTAAGGTGGTCCTTTAAATATGCCCAATTCTTTACTATATCAAGCTCAATATATGTACTTACGGAAGTCATACCGGGAATATGCTTGATGTAAGCAGATGCCTGGTTGATTGTTTCCTGTGCAATATGAAGTGTATTTGTAAGGGGATAGATAACGGAATAATAGATACCGAGCATTATGGGGAAGGGTAAAAGATTTATCAGACAGCCGGACATAGGGCTGACTTTTTCTTTTTCATAAAGCTTCTGAAGCTCTTCGTTATATCTCTGCTTATCGTTGCCGCAAGCCTTCTGTAAAGCCTTTTGCTTCTCTGTAAGGCGTGCCTGAGCTGCCATACTCTTCTGCTGCTTTAAGGTTAAGGGGAACATTATAACCTTTAAAAGAATTGTGAAGATTATGATTGCTAAACCATAGTTTTTGAGGATTAAGTAAAGTCCCCAAAGGAGATAACCGAATATACTGCCGATAAAATTCAAGATGCCCATAAGCAACACGTTTGACCGCTAAACAAATAGGGTCCCTTTCTTAACATTTTTATAATGTGGGATCTAAATATCCCTTTCATTCTTTTTTCTTTTGAAAGCTTCTGAAAACTTTTCAGGGACGGGGTCGTACCCGCCTTTAACAAAAGGATTACACCTTAATA
>JAGBID010000030.1 GCA_017935165.1 Clostridia bacterium | reverse complement strand
ACGCTAAGCCTGTGACGGATGGCATATTTAAAGAGACTTCATATATCCTCAAAGAATGCAAAGTCAGCGAAAACGTATATGAAATGCGCTTCCCCTTTGATATAGGCGCTGTCTACGGTGAGCTTATCCCCGGCACCTACAAATTAAGAACGGTAATTGATTTTACCGACGTAAACGGAGTCCCACAAAAAGAATACGTCAACTTAGAGTTTGCAATAACCGAATAAATTACGGAAAAGGAAGGTTCAGGCCTTCCTTTTTTTATTGACAGAATTAATTATATGTGATAAAATAACAAGTGTAATATAACAAATGTAATATAACGAGGTGCAAAATGCCCCCAAAAGTAAAAGTAACTAAAGAGGATATTTTAAATAAAGCCATTGAGATTGTAAGGAATGAAGGAGAAGCGGCCTTAAACGCACGAAATTTAGCCTTAAAGCTTAATTCCTCCACACAGCCTATATTCAGTAATTATAAAAATATGGAGGATTTAAAGCTTGCAGTTATAAGTGAAGCAGGCAGAATGTACGGCGAATATATTAAGGAGGATATATTAAGCGGTAAATACCCAAAATATAAATCCAGCGGTATTGCTTATATCCGTTTCGCAAAGAATGAAAAAGAACTTTTCAAGCTTTTATTTATGCGTGACAGAAGGGAAGAAGAGAAAAACGACGATGAATTAACTCCAATAATAAAAAGCATTATGGAGGCTACGGGTTTCAGTAAAGAAACAGCTCTGCTTTTTCACCTTGAAATGTGGGCATTTGTTCACGGCATAGCAACAATGTTTGCAACAAATTATTTGGAGCTGGATTTTAATCTGGTAAGTGATATGCTGACTCACAATTACCAAGGTTTGCTTAAAGTATTTAAGGAGAAAGAAAATGAACGCAGTTGAAATCAAAAACTTAAGCAAAAGCTATAAGGACGTAAAAGCCGTTGATAATTTAAGCCTTGAAATAAAAAAGGGCGAGCTCTACTCCCTTTTAGGTGTTAACGGTGCAGGTAAAACAACTACAATAAAAGTCCTTTCCCTGTTAACCGATAAGGATGAGGGAGAGGTAAAAGTCCTTGGCTTTAACACAGAAAAGGACACGGAGGAAATTAAAAAGCTTATTTCACTAAGTCCTCAGGAAACAGCCGTAGCACCTATGCTTACCGTAAAAGAAAACTTAGAGTTTATATCGGGAATTTGCGGTTTTAGCAAAATAGAAACAGAGAAAAAAGTAACTGAGCTTATAAATCTATTAAGCCTTCAAAACGTAAAAAGCCGCAGGGCAGGCAAGCTTTCAGGCGGCTACCAGCGAAGGCTAAGTATTGCCATGGCGTTAATCAGCGAACCTCAGCTTCTCTTTTTGGATGAACCTACCTTAGGCCTTGACGTAATTGCAAGAAGCGAATTGTGGGATATAATAAAAGCTTTAAAGGGCAAAATCACAATAATCCTTACCACCCACTATATGGAGGAGGCAGAGGAGCTTTCCGACAGAATAGGTATAATGAAGGAAGGTAAATTGTTAATTTCAGCTACCCCTGATGAGATAAAAGCAAAAACAGATGAAGCCACAATAGAAAAAGCCTTTATAAAAATAATTAAGGGCGAGGTGAAATAATGAAAAGTCTTATACTTGCAAAAAGAAGCCTTCTTGAGTTTATCAGGGAGCCTATTAATTTAATTTTCAGCCTGGGTTTTCCCTTGGTACTTATTCTGCTTTTAAGCGCAATTCAGGCAAATATCCCCGTAAGCTTATTTGAAATATCCAATTTAACTCCCGGAATTACTGTTTTCGGACTTTCCTTTATTTCGCTTTTCTCAGCCACAATAATTTCAAAGGACAGGAGCACATCCTTTTTAACAAGGCTTTACACAACTCCAATAAAACCTTACGAGTTTATTTTTGGTTACACTCTGCCTTTTATCCCTGTGGCAGTAATGCAGGCGATAATAACTTATTTAGTCGCATTTGTTTTGGGGCTTTGCTTTAATATTAACGTGTTTTACGCTATTTTATTCATTATTCCCGTGTCACTCTTGTTTATAAGCATAGGACTTCTGTGCGGTTCGCTTCTTTCCGATAAGGCAGTGGGAGGAATTTGCGGTGCGCTTTTAACAAACCTTACAGCCTGGCTTTCAGGAGTATGGTTCGATTTAGAGCTTGTTGGCGGAGCCTTTCTCACAATTTCGAAGGCACTGCCCTTTTACCACGCAGTTGAGCTTGAAAGATTAGTGCTGAAAGGCAGCTTCGAAAACATTCTTACCCATTTAATAATCGTTTTAGCTTACACGATTGTTATCTTCATAGCGGCAACCTTAGTATTCATCAGGCAAATGAAAAAGCAGTAAAAAATCAGCCGATTGCAGTTTGTTTTAACTGTAATCGGCATTTGTTTTAAATTTCTATTGTCTGTCCTGACTTAATATAATTAAGTTTAGTCATATATTTTTTCATAAATTCGTGTTGCTCTAAACCCGTGCAGTGGCAGGTGTAAAACTCTGTACCCTTGCTTTCAAGGAATAAGGCGTATTCCATAAGCTTACCGTCAAGAGGAAGCTTTGAAAAATGAAAACCGCCAATTAATACCTCAGGCTTAAAAAATTCCGTAATATCCATAATGCCTTTGTGGGAGCATCCGCTTATAAGTATGTTTTTGCCCTTTTCATTAATTAAAAGGTAATGCTCGTGTAAAAAGTCATCGGGATAAAATTCCCCGTTAAGCTTCTTATTAAGACCGAAGGAGCCAAGGTCAAACTTTTTGCTTTTATTATTCATAGTAAAAAGCTTCATATCTGTGCTAACTTCATATTCGTCGGAAGTAAATATAATTCTTCCGTTTTCTTTTAAAGCTTTATTGAGGCCGATGTATTTTTCCTTACCGTTATAGTAATCGCCGAAGGCGTTTTCGTTAATATAGACCTTAGCTTTACTATTAATACTGAGAAATGTTTCCAGGCCGCCGCCGTGGTCGTAATGTCCGTGGGAGAGAAAGGCTAAGTCCACGTCTTTTAAATCTACGCCCATTTTCTCAGCATTAATTGAAAAAAGTTCAGTTTGTCCCATATCGAAAAGAATCTTTTTACCTAAGGTTTCAATATAAAGGGATAAGCCGTGCTCACAGCCAATACTATTATCCGCAGAAGTATTCTCGCATAAAACTTTTATAATCATCAAAACACATCCTTTAAGTAAATTATAGACTTAATATTAAATTGTGTCAATTGAGAAATATGCAGTTGAAAATTTAACTTATATCAATTATAATTTAGAAAAAGGAGTGATTACTATGGAAATGGTATTAATAACAGCTTTAGGAGTGGGCGGAGCTACATTTATCGGCTCTGTTCTTGGCTTTATATTTAAAAAGATATCTCATAAATTTTCAGATATCGTCTTGTCATTCGCTGCAGGCGTTATGCTTTCTGCGGCTGTTTTGGGACTTATAATCCCTTCTATAGAATATGGCGGCGACTACGGCATCATAATCACGGTTATAGGTGTGTTTGTAGGTGCTGTCAGCCTTAACTTAATTGATAAGCTTGTACCTCACCTTCATAAGCTTGTGGGTAAGGATATTGAGGAGCACCACAACGCAAATTTAAGCAAGGTTTTATTATTCGTAATGGCAATAGCTATTCATAATCTTCCCGAAGGTATAGCCGCAGGTGTGGGCTTCGGTTCGGGAAATACAAATCAGGCACTTTTAATAGCAGGTGGTATTGCACTGCAGAACATTCCCGAAGGTATGGTTATTATAGGACCTATGCTTTCTGCAGGTGTGTCACAGAAAAAGACCCTGGTGGTAGCATTAATTACGGGACTTGTGGAAGTTATCGGTACTCTTATCGGTTATTTTGCAGTAAGTGTAGCATCTGTAATTTTACCCTTTGCCTTGGCTTTTGCAGGCGGAACAATGCTTTATGTAGTCAGCGACGAGATGATTCCCGAAACACATACCCATGGCTGTGAGCGCGGAGCAACCTACGCATTGCTTGCAGGCTTTTGTGTAATGCTTATCTCCGATGTTTTACTTGGTTGATTAAAAGGAATTAAAATGGAGCTCTGGATAATTTTTGTTGTTCTCTACGGCATATTAAAAGGCTTAAGGGAACCTGTAAAGAAAAAAGCTCTGTCTAAAGACAGCCTTTTAGGTGTGCTTTTTCTATATACCTTCGTAGGCTTTTTAATGGTAATTCCAACTGCCAAGGATGTATTTAATTTAAGTTTAGAAACCTTTATTTTAGTTTTTATAAAATCCTTCTCGGTTTTTCTTGCGTGGATATTATCTTTTCTGTCAGTTAAGAAAATGCCGGTAAGCCTTTTTGGTGTAATTGATTTATCAAGGGTGATTTTTTCCACACTGCTTGGCGTATTTTTCTTAAAGGAAACGCTCAGCTTTAACGGTTTTATTGGTCTTTGTATTGTACTTATCGGTATATATCTTGTTAACCGTAAAAAGGAAACGGGCAACTCCGAATTTGAAAAGAAATACGTTTTCTTTACCCTTGTATCCTGTGCCCTTAACGCTGTGTCAGGCACCCTTGATAAATACATAATGTCCAAAAATGTAATAAGCAGCGAAAATTTACAGTTTTGGTTTATGCTTTTAATGAGCCTTATGTATTTAGCCTACATCCTTATTAAACGCGAAAAAATAAACCTTAAATCCTGCATTAAAAATCCTTATATTTATATGCTCACCATTATGCTTATTGTAGCGGATAAAATGCTGTTTATAGCAAACGCAGACCCAAACAGCAAAGTAACAATAATGACCCTGTTAAAGCAAAGCTCAGTATTTGTTACTATAATATCAGGAAAGTTAATTTATAAGGAAAAGCACATACTGTATAAATCCCTGTGCGCTTTAATAATTTTTGTAGGAATAGTCCTTGCAATACTTTAACAAAGATAAAATAAAAAGGTCGGTAAGTTTTTAAGCTTACCGACTTTCTTATAGTTTAATTATTTCTTACGGGAAAGGAATCTGTCAACAACCTGCTGACGGTACTCCTTAGTAAGTGTATTGAAGAATGCAGAGTAACCTGTTACACGAACAACCAGGTCAGGATGTGTGGAAGGATCTGCATGAGCTTCAAGGAGAACCTTTTCACTTAAGATGTTAAGGTTAATAAGCATACCGCCCATATGGTCATGTGCATGGATAAGAGCGATAAGTGCGTCTACACCGCCAGCCTTTTCAAGCATATCAAGGTCGATATCAAGATGTAAGGGAGCAGAGTTACCGTAGCCGGGTCTTGCAATAGCAACAGCATTTGCCTTAAGTGTGGGTGAGAAGGAGTCAAGACCTCTTGCGAAACCGGGATCGGGTTCGTTAGAGTGGGAGATAGCCTCGCCGTACTTTCTGCCGTTAGGTGTTGCGGGGAGCTCTCTGCCGCGGTGGAGAATGTCGCCGTGTGAGAACATACCGGGGATAATGGGAAGGTGATGCTTGGGTGTGCCTTCGTTCTTGCAGCACCATACGTAATAGTCACGGATCTTGCAAGCCCACTTTTCAGCGATAGACTCGGGGTTACCGAAACGCTTGATGTTGGCAAACATAAGTCTTACGTCCTCGTAGCCTTCATAGTTAGCATCAAGAACCTCGTACATCTTTTCCCAGGAAATTCTCTGCTCGTTAACAACACGCTGCTCAATAGCTGCGAAGGAGTCAGCAACTGTTGCAAGAGCTATACCGTCAATGTTGAAGTTAATAACGTCACAACCCTGAGAAGCGTTAAGACCTCTCTCAATAGGACCGTGCATAAAGAGGTTAAGAACGATTTCAGGTGTGAAGTTACCAACCTCTTCGTAATGCTTATCGTAACCGCGCTTAATGGAGTCAACAATTGTCTTAACGTGGAAGCAGAAGCGATCCCATAACTTATCAAGTGTAGGCTCGTCATCTCTTATATCCTGGAGGGCATAGTAGAAAGCAAAGCCCATGTTAGCTCTTGTAACGTCCTGTAAGGGGTACTCAATACCGGGAAGTGCAACCCAGTTACAACCAACCTTAGCTCTCTGGCGAGCAAGATGCTGTGAGTAACCGTTCTTCTTGTAGCCTTCCTCAACACCTGTGCTTAAGGAGTAGTCAACACCTGAGCCATCCTCTGCGCAGTATTCAAGTGAACGGCGCAGGAGAGTTTCGTTAACGTTGTCGTGAACACGAAGTGCTACGTTAATCGGAATATGTAAGTAGTGGAGAGCATCGAGAACGATAAAGCTCATTCTGCTTGTTAAGTCACGGCTGCCGTCAGGAATAAGACCTGCGATCTGTGAATAGTGAGTATCGTTAAAGAATAAGCTTGCTACGTACCATACAGCTTCTTCATCAGTTAAAATACCTGCGTCAACGTCCTTTTCATAGTAGGGACGGAGAACCTCGTCAATCTGGTCAAGAGCGCCGCCAACAAAGTATGTACGGTCAGCAGTCTGGAAATGAGCAATAAACTGACATGCTTCGCGGAGAGTTCTGGGAACACCTGTTACGAGGTAGTCGTTCATATCAGCAATTTCAATAAGGTTCTGCTTAGCAATGGGATCTGTTTCAGTTTCAGCCATTTCACGAGCCTTGTCAGCTGTCTGCTTTACAAATTCCTGCATAGCAAGTACAACTTCTTCTTCGCCGTCATAGAAGTCTGTGTTAGCAGGATTGTTAAAATCACGGTAGTAGCGAACCTTTTCAAGTAAACCCTGCCAGCCAAGCTTAAGACCGATCTTAATGTCGGGACCGCAGTGGTTCATACCAAGATAACCGGGGGAAGTTCTGTACTTTCTCCAGCACTCTCTTGTTTCCTCATCAATATCAAATCTGGGGTCGCGGTCAATTCTAACGTCAAAGAACTTTCTGTCAAGCATAGGACCAACCCATGCACCGCCAAGAGCACTTGCCTTGTTAACGTACTTAGGCATTTCGTTCATAAAACGGCGGAAAAGCTTACCAAGATTCTTAGGACCATAGAGGGGACGGGGGTCAGATTCAATAGGTGCCTTGAATTTAAATTCAGGGAACCAAACAAAGCCCCAGTCGTCACTGTCGTGTGTAAGACCAAGCTGGATCTTAACGTCAGTATCCTTCATCTTATCGTCGTGAAGTGTCTTGATTCTTTCGCTCATTAATGGAGAAAGTATAACCTTGTCTTCGTTTAAAACTCGCATTGTAGAATCCTTCTTTCTTTTTAATTTTACATTTATATTTGTCAGCTGCGGTAAGCATTCAGACCTTTACTTCTGAACATCTCTACCGTGCTGTCAATTTCTTCATCACCGGGTACTTTGCATTCAAAACCGGGGTTTTCAATGCCTAAAGCTGCATACTTACCTTCGCCCAGTCTGTGGAAAGGCATAATTTCAATTTTCTCGAAATTAATATCCTTTAATATGTCAGCTATCTTTTCCATCTCGCCGCTGTTAAAGCCGGGGATGTAAGGAACTCTTATCCAGATTCTCTTGCCTAAATCGGAAAGCTTTTTAAGGTTTTCCAAAATAAGCTCGTTTGAAACACCTGTTAAGGTCCGGTGCATTTCAGCAGTTGCCGCCTTTACGTCATAAAGGAACATATCAGCATAGGGGAGAATCTTTTCAAACTTTTCCCAGGGCTGGTGACCTGCGGTATCAATTGCTGTGTGAACACCGTTAGCCTTAAGCTCCTTAAGAATTTCACAAAGGAAATCGATCTGCTGCATACATTCGCCGCCGGAGAATGTAACACCGCCGCCGCTGCCTTTGTAGTATTCCATATCTGTTAAGCAGGATTTTACTACCTTATCTACAGTAACCTTCTCACCAACGGGAATAAGAGCTTCTGCAAAACAGCTGTCAGCACATTTCATACAGCGAATACATTCGTCTCTGTCAATAATATGTGCACCGTCCAAATCAAACTTGTGGGCTTCAGCAGGGCAAACCTCAAAGCATCTGCCGCAGCCAATACACTTGTCAGGGTAAAACTCCAAAAGTCTAACAGCAGAGATTGATTCAGGGTTGTGGCACCATTTGCATTTTAAATTACAGCCTTTAAAGAAAACTGTAGTTCTGGCTCCCGGGCCGTCGTAAATTGAAAATCTCTGTATATTGAATATCATTCCTGATGTCATATTAAACCTCCTATAAAGGAATGTGGTTGCAATAACAACTAAACCCATTCAAAATTAGTATATGGATTTCAAACGGAAAAGTCAATGCACAATTTTAATTTTTAGGAGAAAAAATAAAATATAAAATTAAAAAAGTTAAATAAAAAAGGAATTACCCGAAAGTAATTCCTTTCATTATTATTTTCCGTAATATTCATCAAGAACTTCCGAAACAGTTTCGGACCATACAATTAAGTTTTCAGGTCTGTGTGAAACTGTGCTGATGTCTTTTAAAGTAATATCAAGCGGGCAGCTGTACTTGAGGGCTGTTTTAACTGTCTTCTCAGTTTCTTTTCTTATTACTTCTCTGTCAGTAACAATAGCTACGTTAGCGGGGTTGGGCTTACGCGAATAAACGTATTTACCTCCTATGCGTTCACCCATAACCTCTTCATTTGCCCAGGGAGAAACACCTATTTTACGCAGGTTTTCTATTTTAGTTATTACGTCCATCTTTTTATCGAGAGGCTCACAGCAGCCGTAATATGTATAGGCAAAACGCTTTGCCACTTCAATAGAATACTTAATATCAAACTCATAATGCATTTCAGGGGAAATGTCGGAAAATCCCTGCGCCATAGTTCTGTACCAAGTGCCTTTTAAGCCGCTTTCAGCTAAACCTGAAACGTATGCAGGGGTGCAGTGTAATGAAGGGAAGGTCGGGTCAACACCCAGCTCACGCTCAACAAAATCTATTTCAGCAGTAAAAATATCCAGGAATTTCTTCCTAATTGCATGCAGATGTTCGGGTCTGTCATACAAATCGTAAAGTATGTTCTCCATACCGCGGTAACGCGCAATTCTATCCCATGCAGCAAAGCCTATACATCCTCTGCCGCAAAGCTTAACAGGCATACTGTCGCCAAACAGATCGGTATAAAAATCCATAGCCTGTTCATCTTTATCCTTACGTCTTGTAAAGGTGGGAATCTTAATAAGCTCTACACTGTCTTCATCTTCAAGTATGTCGGTGAAAGAGTGGGAGATTATATTGTTTGTGTCGTCAGTTCTGCGTACATCTTCCTGTACTTCAAGTCCGATACCTGTAGAGTCATAATGCTTTGTAACACGGAAGAAGGGCTCAAAATAAGTATCCGCTTTAAAGTGCTTCCAACGGTAAATAGATGTAAGGAAAGAAGCTTCAATGTTTCTTGCAGTTGCATCCTCACATATACACTTAAGCTCGTCGCCGATATCCATCTGATACCAAGGAATCTCATCGATAATTACGGGAGGGTGTACGATTTTAAGGTCGTTAGTAGCTTTCATTCTCCTGTTCATATCCTGCTGCTTTTCGCTTTGAGCCATTTCCATATATATTTTGGCAAGCTCTCTGATTCTGTTTTTATCATTTTGTGTCATAATATTACCTCTGTTATTTTCCATAATATTTATCAAGAACTTCAGATACTGTCTCGGACCATACTATTAAGTTTTCAGGTCTGTGTGAAACAGTGCTGATGTCTTTTAAAGTAATATCAAGCGGGCAGCCGTACTTGAGGGCTGTCTTAACTGTATTCTCAGCTTCTTTTCTTATTGCGTCCGTGTCAGCAACCATAGCAACGTAAGCAGGGTTGGGCTTACGTGAATAAACGTATTTGTTACCGATAAATTCAGCCATAACCTCTTCGTTTGCCCAGGGAGTAACACCGATTTTTCTAAGGTTTTCAAGCTTAGTGATTACATCAAGCTTTTTGTCCAAGGGTTCACAGCAGCCGTAGTAAGTAAGTCCGAATCTCTTTGCAAGGTCTATTGAATACTTGATATCAAATTCATAGTGCATATCGGGAGAGATGTCTGAAAATCCCTGTGCCATAGTTCTGAGCCAGGTGCCCTTTAAGCCTTCTTTTCCCTCAAGACAGGACGCTAAAGCAGGCGTGCAGTGAAGCTCAGGGAAGGTCGGGTCAACTGCAAGCTCACTTTCTATAAAGTCCATTTCCTTGAGTGTAATGTCGTGGAACCTTTTCCTTATATTATGAATGTGCTCAGGTCTGTCGTAAAGGTCAAAAAGGATATTTTCAAGACCTCTCAGTCTTGCAATTATATCCCACGGAGCGTGATAAATATAACCTCTGCCGCAAAGCTTAACGGGCATAACGTCACCCAAAAGCTCCGTGTAAAATGCCATTGCCTCTTCATCCTTGTCCTTACGTCTTGTAAAGGTAGGGATCTTAATAAGCTCAACACTGTCCTCATCTTCAAGCAGGTCTTTATAGGAGTGTGAGATAATGTTGTTTATGTCGTCGGTTCTGCGTATATCCTCTTCAGCCTCAATGCCAATACCTGTAGAGTCATAATGCATTGTAACACGTAAAAAAGGCTCGAAATAAGTATCTGCCTTAAAGTGCTTCCAACTGTAAATAGCTCTGAGGAAAAAAGTTTCTACGTTCCTGGCTTTTTCATCCTCGCAAATGCACTTAAGCTCATCACCGATATCCATCTGATACCACGGAATCTCATCAATAGAAAGGGGAGGACGAACAACATTAAGGTCGTTTGTTGCCTTCATCCTTCTGAACATATCCTGCTGTTTATCGCTTTGAGCCATTTCCATATATATTTTGGCAAGCTCTCTGATTCTGTTTTTATCATTTTGTGTCACAAAACCACCTCTCTACTGTTAAAAATAATAACACAAAAATTCTTTTAAATCAACAAAAGGAAGGATAAAAAAAGCCGCTGAAAGAACGGTGCTCTCAGCGGTATAATACTATTTATTAAATGAAACGGGTCCTGTGTCGTTGGAGGCGAAAGTGTTTGTTCCCGGCTCAGACATGGAAAAATACATTTTAGCAGCTTTTGTAGTGCCGAAATCTCTGTTTGAACCAGAATTTTGTACCTTGTTAAAGGCATCGCGGAACATCTGGTTATGGGCTTCCTCTCGGTTTAAAAGGAAGTCAATAGTACAGCGCACCTCCTTATCATCAATCTGACGGTAAAGGTATTCATAAACCACCTTCGCGCGCTGTTCGGAAGCGATATTGCTTAAAAGGTCTGCACACAGGTCTCCCGTAACAGTTACGTAATCGCCTGTCCATGAGTAGCCGGAAGCATTAATTAGACCGGGATTAAGACCAAGCAGTACGTGGGATTGTATCTCTCCGGATGGTACCTTTTCTGCATCAACTTCATGACCGTTTAACATGTTAATTGTTTGAGCCACCAT
>JAGBID010000243.1 GCA_017935165.1 Clostridia bacterium | reverse complement strand
CCTTACTACATTTGTGAGAAGACAAAAGAGCAGGTAAAGCTGACAGCAGAAAAGCAAAGAGAGAGGGACAGGAAATGATAATAAAGAAAGAGCTAATCAAACGAGAGATAGCAGGGGACACCATATTGGTACCTGTAGGCAGTACGGTATACGATTCAAACGGACTTTTCGTGCTTAACGAGCTTGCCTCCTTTATATGGGACCTTATTCCCAACGCGGAGACAGAGGATGAAATTCTTACAGCTATTCTCAATGAATACGATGTGGATGAAGCTACAGCTAAAAAAGACCTTTCCGACTTCCTTTCCAAGCTTCATAAAATGGAGATTATTTAACTAAAAAAAGAGGTTAAAATTGAGAATGACATTTAAGGAGTACTGCCTTAAATACGGCAGGGAAGAGCTGTTAAGGGAATGGCATCCAACAAAGAATGAATTATATTCTACGGATACAATTTCCTACGGCAGTCAAAAAAGAATATGGTGGCAGTGTTCCTTGGGTCATGAATGGGAAAGTCCTCTGTTTTCAAGAACCTGCCAATACCACGGATGTCCTTACTGCGCAGGAAAGAAAATTGCAGAAGGAGCAAGCTTTAAGGATAAATATCCTGAGCTAGCAAAAGAATGGCATAAAACAAAGAATGCGCAGTTGAAACCTGAAAAATTCCATCCCAAAAGCCACGTTTCCGTATGGTGGCAATGTGAATTCAGCCACGAATGGCGAGCAACGATAAAATCAAGAGCAGAGGGTAACGGCTGCCCTGTGTGTGAGGGCAAAGCTGTTTTAAAAGGTGTAAATGACCTTGAAACAAAATATCCCTACATAGCAAAGGAGTGGAACTTAGAAAAAAACGGAGAAGCAAAACCGAGTGGCGTTCTTGCAAATTCCGTGAGAAAGGTATGGTGGAAGTGCAGCTTGAACCATGAGTGGCAGGCTTCCGTTTTATCCCGAGTTGAAGGAAACGGCTGCCCTGTGTGTGAAGGCAAAGTGGTTACAGCCGGTGTTAACGATTTACAAAGCCTTTTTCCCGATATTGTTAAAGAATGGAATTACGAAAAAAACGGTGAACTGAAACCTACCGAAGTATCTTCTTACAGCAATAAAAACGTTTGGTGGCGTTGCAGTTTAGGCCACGAGTGGAAGGGCAGGATATCCTCACGAACTTTCGATAAATCAAGCTGTCCTGTTTGTTCAAACAAAAAGGTACTTGAAGGATTTAACGATTTAGCAACGGTTGAGCCTGATATTGCAAAGGAGTGGCACCAAAGCTTAAACGCCCCTTTAGAGCCGACTATGGTGACAATAGGCAGCAGGAAAAAGGTTTGGTGGAAATGTTCCTTAGGTCACGAGTGGAAAGCTGTAATTTATTCAAGAGCAGGAGTGCAGAAGTGTGGCTGCCCTTACTGCGCAGGCAAATATAAAATTCCTGAAAATAATTAGTACCCGAGAAGATTCCTTATCTTTTCGGGTATTTTATATACTGTAAATTGAAAAATTCCGAACAGCATAAAAACTGCTCGGAATTAATAGCCGGGTTTTGAACTTTTTCTATCTTCGTATTCAGGGTCTAAAAGGTTTCTTGCTTTTCTTTTAGCTATGTTACTTGCAAGGCGGTAGTTGGCAATAAGCTCTCTTTCATCTGCAGTAAGCTCGCCCATAGTTTTTGGCTGAGGCTTTAAAATAGAATCAAAATCCAATTCGCGCTTTTTGCCGTCACTTAAATACAGGGGAGTGTGCCTGTCACGGGCGAAAAACTCTTCAGTAGGTATGTTCATAAGCTTCTGTAAAATCTGCAAAGCTTCCATACTGGGTTGTGTTTTGCCGGTTTCGTAATAGGTATAAGCAGAGCGGGTAACACCGATTTTGTCGGCAACGAACTGCTGAGTGAAGTGATTCATTTCACGGTATTTTAACAGTATGTCCGCAAGTCGCGGTGTGTTGTCGTCAAACACTGTACGCCCTCCTTACGTGAAAATTCTTAACCACAAAAACATTGTAATCAAAGTACTTAAACATTATACCAAGAAAAAATTAACAAGTCTTTAATTGTGAAATAATTTTACAAATCTTTATTAAAAGATGCAAATTATTCTTGACAATAAATACTTTTAGTGGTACGATATTCGTAACGCGTTGAAGAGGACGCCTTATATTTTTAGCATCAGAGAGCCTTTGTCACCGGCTGAAAGCAAGGGTAGTGAGGAATATAAAGGAAACCACCTCGGAGCACAGGGTGACTAAGCCTTGCGTATGCCTGCGATAAAGGTGAATGAGGGAACTATGCATATATTTAGTTTGTATATTTCCAAAATACGGGTGGAACCGTAGGAGTTTGTTATTCCTGCCCCGGAGCTAATTATGTTTAGCTTCGGGCATTTTTATTTTTAAAAGTATGAAAGGAGATTATTAAAATGCTGAACATCAATTTAAAAGGTCAAATTAAGGAGTATGAAAACGGCACAACAGTAGCTGACGTAGCTAAGAGTATTGGTATGGGTCTTTACAAAGCTGCTTGCGCTGCAAAAATAAACGGCGAGGTCAAGGATTTAAGAACAGCCCTTACAGAGGACTGTGAGCTTGAAATATTAACTTTCGAGGATGAAGAGGGTAAGAAGGCTTACTGGCATACAATGAGCCACGTATTAGCTCAGGCTGTTTCCCGCCTTTATCCCGGCACAAAATTCGCTATCGGTCCTGCCATCGATAACGGTTTCTATTATGATTTCGATTTTGCTGCACCCATTAATATGGAGGCTCTTGCTAAAATCGAAGCAGAAATGAAAAAAATCATTAAGGAAAACATCGCAATTGAGCGTTTTGAGCTTCCTGCTTCTGAAGCTTTGGAGCTTATGAAGGACCAGGACTATAAGCTTGAGCTTATAAACGAGCATTCTGCTAACGGCGAGAACATCAGCTTCTATAAGCAGGGTGATTTCGTTGACCTCTGTGCAGGTCCTCACCTTATGAGCACAGGTATGCTTAAGGCATTAAAGCTTACAAGCTTAACAGGTGCTTACTGGCGCGGCGACTCCACAAAGAAGATGCTCCAGAGAATTTACGGCACAGCTTATCCCAAGCAGGCTGACCTGGATGCTTACCTTTTACAGGTAGAAGAGGCTAAGAAGCGTGACCACAATAAGCTTGGCCGTGAGCTTGAGCTTTTCACAACAAGTGAAGTTATCGGTCAGGGCTTACCCATCCTTCTTCCCAAGGGCGCAAGAATCATTCAGCTTCTCCAGCGTTTTGTTGAGGACGAGGAGCAGAGAAGAGGTTGGCAGCTTACAAAAACACCCTATATGGCAAAGAGCGATCTTTATAAGATTTCAGGTCACTGGGACCATTATCAGGACGGTATGTTCGTATTAGGCGACGAAAGCAAGGATAAAGAGGTTTTTGCACTTCGTCCTATGACATGTCCTTTCCAGTACCAGGCATATCTTAACCGTAAGCGTTCTTACCGTGACCTTCCTCTTCGTTATAACGAGACATCCACTCTCTTCAGAAATGAGGAAAGCGGCGAGATGCACGGACTTATCCGTGTACGTCAGTTCACAATTTCCGAGGGTCACCTTATGTGTACACCTGAGCAGCTTGAGCAGGAGTTTAAATCAAGCTTAGAGCTTGCTATCTATATGCTTAAAACATTAGGCCTTTACGAGGATGTTTCCTACCGCTTCTCACAGTGGGATCCTAATGACAGAGCTAAGTATATCGGTACTGAACAGCAGTGGAACGAAGCTCAGACAATGATGGGCAACATCCTTGACCACCTTGGCATCGATTACAAGATCGGTATCGGTGAGGCTGCATTCTACGGTCCTAAGCTTGATATCCAGATCAAGAACGTTCACGGTAAGGAAGATACACTCATCACAATTCAGATCGACCAGCTCCTTGCTGAGCAGTTTGGTATGTACTACACAGATAAGGACGGCGAGCAGAAGCTTCCCTGCATTATCCACAGAACATCCATCGGTTGTTACGAAAGAACACTTGCTCTGCTTATTGAAAAGTATGCAGGCGCATTCCCCCTGTGGCTTGCTCCCACACAGCTTAAGCTCTTACCTATTGCTGACAGACATCTTGACTACCTCTATGAGGTTAAGAAGGAGCTTGATGCATTAGGCTTCAGAACAGAAGTTGACGACAGAAGCGAGAAGATTGGCTATAAGATCAGAGAAGCACAGCTTGAAAAGGTTCCTTATATGGTTCTTGTTGGTGACAAGGATATTGAAAACGGCACAGTTTCCATCCGTCACAGAAAAGACGGCGACCTTGGCGCTATGAAGCTTTCTGAGTTTATAGCTATGGCTGTTAAGGAAAGAGATACAAAGGAAATTAAATAATTTAATTGACTTGAAAGGCTCACTATTGTGGGCCTTTCGTTTTTATAAAACACGCGAAAAATATACATATTACCACTAAAAATATGTAAGAAAAATTCACATTTGTATTGTAAACACATAGTATCATATATCGCCTATTTTGTCAAGGGTTAAATTTTATAATTTGCCTATAATAGTTTATGAGGTGAAATGTGTGAATACTCTTGATACATTTAAAGCGCGATTACTGGTATTGTGTGATGAAAAGAATATGACGATTAATAGGCTCGCAAATGAATCCGGCATACCTCCGTCAACAGTTAAGGGGATTTTATACGGAAGAAGTCAGAATCCCGGTATTGTTACCATTAAAAAAATTTGTGACGGTCTCGGTATTTCTCTTGCGGAATTTTTCAATACTGAAGAATTTAAAAATTTAGAGCAGGAAATAAAATAACTACATCGCAGGGGAGGGTTTTACACCCTCCCTTTATTTGTGCTTAAAATAAAAAGGAGAGTGTAAAACTCTCCTTTTGCAGTATTTATAAAATTACAGTTCAACGTAAGCCTTTAAAAGCTCGAGGGTATTCTTAACGCCTTCAAGGTGGCTTCTTTCATAGCCGTGGGAAGCGTAAACGCCTGCACCGATTAAAGCGCTCTTCAAATCATAGCCTGATCTCAGAGCTGCGGATGCATCACTTGAATAACGGGGATAAACGTCCAAGGCATAGCTTATATTGTTATCCAGGGCACATTTAACAAGTTTTGTAGTCATCTCGTAATCGTAGGGACCTGAGGAATCCTTGGGGCAGATGCTTACCATTTTCTCCGTGCAGGTAAGTCCAACACCAACACAGCCCATGTCAACTGCTAAAATCTCGTCAGCTTCAGGCAGACCAGCGCTGCAGCCGTGACCGACTTCCTCGTAAACGGTTATGAAAGCGTAAAGCTTTCTTTTGGGTTTAACACTGCCTTCCTTAATCTTTCTTGCAAGCTCAAGGATAATGGCAACGCTTAATTTATCATCAAGAAAACGGCTTTTAATATAACCTGAATCGGTAATTGTAAAGCGTGGGTCAAAGCAAACGTAGTCACCGACGTCAATACCTAAAGCAAGAGTATCTGCCTTACATTTAACGTCCTCATCAATTACTATTTCGGTAGTGTCAAAGGTTCGCTGTGTGGAATCGTAATTGGGGTTAACGTGTACGGAAGCATCAATAAGCTGTAAGCAGCCGTCGTAAACTTTATCTGTCTTGCGGCTATAAATACGGCAGTTTTCAGCTTCTGCATTAGTAGCTCTTATACCGCCAATCTGTGTTATTTTAAGGCGTCCGTTACCCTTAACTTCACTTACCATACCGCCTAATGTATCGATATGAGCGCCTATAATAAGGGGTGAGCCTTCACCGCCAAGGTCAGCAAGAACACAGCCTTTTTTTGTAAGCTCCGCTTTATAACCTAAAGCTTCAAACTGAGCTTTTGTATACTCAGCAACGTCTTTTGTAAAGCCTGAAGGACTGTCGATACCGATTATATTTTTAAGCTGTTCCTTTAAAAATTCCATAATAATAAATTCCTTTCCTGTTTAATAATGCTATAATAGCACAAAAAATCTTATCATTCAAGGTTTAAAAGCTCAGCGGCGTTATAATAATAAATAGCTCTCTTTTCATCGTCAGTAAGAGGAGTGCTTTCAATAAGCTTTGTTTCCGTGTCGGGAGTGCTCCAGGGAAAGTCGGTAGCAAATAAAATTTTCTCAACACCGTGAAGCTTTATAAGCTCATAAAGCTCAGCTTCGTTTAAAAAGTAGGAGGCAAAGGCGGTGTCAAACCACACATTTTTCTTGCCTGCAAGGTAAGCTTTAACCTCCTCAGGCTTTCTCATACCGCCCATATGAGCTGCGATTATTTTTAAATTTGGGAAAGCATCGGCAACACAGCTAAGGCTTTTGGGCGGGCAATGAACCAAATTGGGAGAAAGAGGGTCAAAGCCTGTGTGGAAAGCTACCATAAGACCTAACTTTTCGCACTCTTTGTAGATGATTTCCATTTTTCTGTCGTCAACCATAAATTCCTGATAATCGGGGTGAAGCTTAACACCTTTTAAACCATGTTCTTTGATTTTATGAAGCATATTGATGGCTTCGGGTGAATCGGGGTGAACACTGCCGAAAGTGTTGTAGCCTTTATCGTGAAGCTCAAAGGCAAAGTTATTTACGGAATTTTCTTGCTTTACGTTTGTTGCGATATTTAAAAAGAGACAGCCATCAACGGAATAATCCTTCATTTTGGCAACTGTATCCGCAAGAGTGCCGTCACTATAATAAGGTGTACCGCTCACTATTGAAAGCTTGGGCAGTACCTTGCCTAAAAGCTTATCGGGAAAGATATGTACGTGGGAATCGAACTTTTTCATAATTAAATGTCCTTAAAAAAATAAAAAGGAGATTTTCCTCAGAAAATCTCCTTAGATGCAAAATCAGTCGCTGGAATAGGGGAGAAGAGCGAGGTGACGAGCACGCTTAATAGCGATTGTCAAACCGCGCTGATGAGCAGCACATGTACCTGTGATACGTCTGGGGAGGATCTTGCCTCTCTCAGAAATAAAACGGCGG
>JAGBID010000242.1 GCA_017935165.1 Clostridia bacterium | reverse complement strand
ATAGACTTTATATCATAAAAGCAAATCAGTAATTGTTGTTAATTCGGATTTTTATATCAGCTATGTTCAGCATAGTCAGTATGATATAGCAAAAATATTAGATTTGCTGAAAATAAAAGTAAACGCTCAATAATCCCTCGTCTACCCAACTACTCCGTTAGATAGTATAATAATTCCAGCCGACTCTAACGAGGTCTATAGAGTTGGTGAGACCAAAATGGAGTTGATTTAGATGAGTGGAATTTCACAAATTAAAAAGAGCCTACAGCTTAGCAACTGGGCTGAGATGGTAAAGGAGTGCTGTGCCAGTGGAAAATCTGTAGCACAGTGGTGCGATGAAAAAGGAATAAAGGTCAAAACCTATTATTATCGACAAAACAAGGTGCGTGAGGCGATGGCTGAAAATTGCAGTAAGAAGGAGGTTGTGCCTATTGGCATCACTCCGCAGCTTTCCAGCCCTAAAGTTATTGAACCTGTTATTATAATACGCAAAAACGATGTTGAGTTAGAGTTATCGGAAAATATCTCATCTGAAAACTTAAACAAGGTTTTGAGGGCATTACAATGCTGAGGCTGGCAGAGGGTATTGCAAACATATTTATTGTCTGTGGATATACCGATATGCGGCGCTCAATTGACGGTTTAGCAGCTATAGTAAGTCAAAATTACAAGCTTGAGCCTTTTTCTGGGGATCTATTTTTATTCTGTGGCAAGCGTAGGGACAGACTAAAAGCGTTACTTTGGGATGGTGATGGATTTTTGCTATTATACAAGCGTCTTGACAACGGTGATTTTAAATGGCCTCGAAATAAAAACGAAGCAAGACAAATAACAAAAGAGCAATATGTATGGCTTATTCAAGGGCTGTCAATAGACCAACCAAAGGCGATAAAAAAGGTAACAATTCCGAAAAATATTTTATAACAAAACACCTCTTAAAGCTTGATGTTTACTGTGTTTTATGGTATAATTACTGTAGTAGAAATCAAGAAGAAAGAGGTGTTTTTAGTGTCTGAAATTCATAAAAATATTCCGCCAGAGCTGGCTCAGTACATTAAACATCTTGAGGAAGAAAATCAATTAGTTAAAGAAGAAAACAAATCTCTTAAACAGCAAATAACTAACCTTAATGAAATGCTTTTTAATTCACGCAAAAAGCTTTTCGGCAAGTCCAGTGAGACTTTAAAAAATATTGATGAAAATCAGCTTTCCTTATTTAACGAAGCTGAAGCAGAATACAATGCAAAAGCTCCTGAGCCAATAGAGAAAACTCTTGTTAAAGCTTATTCCCGTAAGCCTAAAAGAACTAAGGATGAAATCTATGCAAATGTACCTCATAAGGAGGTTGTTTGCACTCTTGCTGATGATAAAAACATCTGCGAGGAATGTGGCGAAAAGCTTACTGTAATAGGCAAGGAAAAGGTCAGAAGCGAGCTTATGATTATTCCTGCACAAATATTTGTAATCGACTATTACAGAGAGATTTACAAGTGCAAGGCTTGTGAGGAACTGTCCGATGAGGCTAAAATAATAAAGGCTGAGGTTCCTGTATCTGTTATGAAAAAGAGTATGGCAGCACCGGCAACGGTTGCCTTTGTTATGGCTGAGAAATACCAGAATGGTGTGCCTCTTTACAGACAGGAGAGCTATTGGAAGAACAACGGAGTTGAACTCAGCCGCAACACCCTTGCAAACTGGATTATCAGAAGCTCAAAGTGGTTTGAGCCTGTTTTTGATTACTTGTCGGAGCTTCTGCTTAAGGAAAATATTGTGCATGCCGATGAAACGGAGCTTCGTGTGCTGAAAAGAAACGGAGAGCATACAAATTCAGTTTCTAGGATGTGGGTATACTGTTCAGGAAAATATTCACAAAAGCCTGTTGCATTATATAAATATCATCCGACCCGTTCAGCAAAGGTAGTTGAGGAGCTCTTTGGAGATTATACAGGCATACTCCAGACAGACGGATATGCTGCATATAATGCTGCCATCAACGCAAAACATGCAGGGTGCTGGGCTCATGCTCGCAGGAAATTTGTTGATTGCTTGCCTAAGGGAGTTGATAAAACTAATTCTAAAGCTGCGGAAGCATTGGCTCTGATAGAAGAAATATTTATCGAAGAAAAGTCCTTTGAGGACTTGAAGCCTGATAAAAGAAAAACTAAGCGTATGGAGCGTATCAAACCCCTCCTTGACGCTTTTTGGTTGTGCCTTGAAAATGCAAATCCAGCAGGTGGCTCGGGTCTGCAAAAAGCTGTCAGCTATGCTTTAAATCATAAAGCATCACTTGAACTATTCTTAACCGATGGGCATATAGAATTGACTAACAATCGTGCTGAAAGAGCAGTTAAGCCCTTTGTTATCGGCCGTAAGAACTTCCTGTTTTCTGATACAGACAGAGGAGCAAAAGCAAGTGCCCTTTGTTATAGTATTATAGAAACAGCAAAGCTTAATAAGCTTAACCCTATGGCATATCTTTCACATCTCCTGACCGAATTACCTAAGTTGGGCGATAATCCAACAGCTGAACAACTTGAAAAGCTAATGCCATGGGCAGAACTACCTGAATATTGCAAAATTAATTAACACAATAGCCCATATCGTTGCTTTAATGGTATGGGCTATTGTTGCTTGGAAGGACTGAACACATGATTATTGAGCGCTTACGATTAAACATTTTTAACAACTCCTTTTCTGCAAAATAAAAAGCACAGACATCTGAACTCTCTAAAATTCAGTATCTGTGCTTATATAAAAATAATATATATTT
>JAGBID010000241.1 GCA_017935165.1 Clostridia bacterium | reverse complement strand
ACAGCCTCCTGTACGGGCAGGTGTAAGCATTGTTCTTTTATAGATAGGGTAGAAGGCAAGGCTCTTGACGGATATTACTCTGTTATTAAGGAGAAGGCTGAGGAATTAATAGAAAAGCTTTCAAAGTATTTTGAAATAGATTCAGTTATGACATTTGGCGGCGAGCCCTTGCTTTACCCCGAGACGGTGGCGGCTATTCACAAGAAAGCCTGCCGGTGCGGAATCAAAAAGCGCCAGATAATCACCAACGGTTATTTTACAAATGAGGAAAAAAGGGCGGAGGAAGTAGCTTCAATGCTTAAGGAAGCAGGAGTTAACGACCTTCTTTTATCCGTGGATGCCTTTCATCAGGAGAGAATTCCTCTTGGAAAAGTCAAACTGTTTATGAATGCTTTAAAAGAAAAGGAGATAAACACCCGTCTTTCTCCTGCCTGGGTGGTGAATAAAAGCTTTAAGAATGATTATAACTGTAAAACCAAGGCAATTTTAAAGGAATTAAGTGAGTTTAATTTCCCCGAGGGCGAGGGTAATAATATTTTTCTTTCAGGCAACGCAGTTAAATATTTATCCGAGTTTTATGAAAAGGAAGAGCTGGATTTAAATTCAAAATGCGGCGGTATGCCTTATACCGATAAGCTTACGAATATCACTTCACTTTCTTTAGAGCCAAACGGTGACCTTATTGCCTGCGCTTTTAAAATAGGAAATATTTATAAGGAAAGCATTGAGGATATTTTAAGCCGCTATGACCCCTATGAAAACAGGCTTATGAGGGTTTTAACCGATGGCTGTGCCGCTGACGTATTAAACTATATTGCTGAAAATAAAATTGATATTGATATAAGCGGCGCACAGAATGTCTGCGATATATGCAGAAAATTAAACAAATACTGTGACCTGAAGTGAATTTTCGGTACTACATAGTTGAAAGGACCTTTCCACTTGAAAGCGAGGAGTAATTATGGAGGACGAGAAAATCATATCCCTCTATTTTAAAAGGGATGAAAACGCCATAACGGAAACAAAAAATAAATACCATAAATTCCTTTTAAGCTTTTCCTATAACATTCTTAGAAATATTGAGGATAGTGAGGAGTGCGTAAGCGATACCTACTTAGGCGCCTGGCATAGTATCCCTCCCGAAAAGCCCATGTTTTTGAAAGCTTACTTAAGCAGGATAACAAGGAATATTTCCCTTAAAAAGCTAAGGTTTTTAAGTGCTAAAATGCGAAAAGGCTGTGAGGCGGATGTTTCAGCCGATGAGCTTGCTGAAATTATTCCCGATACAGAAAGCACAGAGGATAAGCTTGAAGCCAAGGAGCTTGGGGTATTTATCGATTCATTTTTAAGAAAGCAGAAAAAGGAAACAAGAGTTATTTTTTTAAGGCGATATTTCTTTTTCGATACCGTGAAAAAGATAGCTGCGGATTATTCTCTCTCAGAAAGTGCTGTTAAAATGCGACTTTCAAGAGTAAAAAAGGAGCTTTATGAAGCTTTAAGAAAGGAGAATTTACTGTGAAAAAAGATACTTTGGTGGATGCAGTAGGCTTAATAAACGAGGAGCTTATAAACGAGGCTTCTGAAAAACCTAAAAAGAAAAAGGTAAATTATATTAAATGGGTCTCAGCTGTGGCAGCTGCGCTTGTTGTTATAATGGTGTCGGTAATTTTAATCGACCCCTTTAAGCCTCAGGTCATAGTGCCTCAGGGTTTAAGCATTATTAAGGCGGAGTACCCTCAGATGGAAAAATACCCCGAATACGATGATATGGGTAACTGGGAAAGCTACGAAAAAGCTTACGATGCCTGGTTTGAAGACAAGGAAAAGCAGAAAAACCAGTACGATGGCTACGAAAAAGGTCTGGAAGAATTTTTCAAGGTTACGGTTAAGGAATTTTTAGCAGGTGAAAGTACCGAAAACAAGGCTTATTCACCTTTAAATCTCTACTTTGCTCTGTGTATGCTAAGCGAAACTACTGAGGGTGAAAGCCGTCAGGAGGTTTTAAATCTTCTTGGCAGTGAGGATATTGGTGCTTTAAGAAAGCAGGCAAAGGCTATTTGGAATGCAAATTACAGCAGCGACGGTTTAAGCGAAAGTCTTCTTGGCAGCTCTATTTGGATAGATAACATTGTTCCCGTTAACGAGGACGTGCTTTTAAGCCTTAAAAATAATTACTTCGCTTCCGCCTATTTCGGTGATTTGTATAGCGAGGAAATTAATAATGAGCTTAAAAACTGGCTTAACGAGAACACAGGCGGACTTTTGAAGGACGTAGTTGAGAAAACAGAATTTGATGCCGAAACTCTCCTTGCCATAATAAGTACCCTCTATTTCAGGGATAAGTGGGAAAACGGCTTTGGCGTTAATTCCACGGAGACAGATACCTTCTATAGTCCCGAGGGCGAGACCCAGGCGGAATTTATGAAGGGCTGGGAGTTTGGCAAATACTTTATAGGTGAAAGCTTCGGTGCCGTTAAGAAGAATTTTATGGGCGGCGGCGGAATGTGGTTCATCCTTCCTGATGAAGGGGTAAGTGCCAACGAGCTTATTTTAAGGGACAGCGCCCTTGAATTTATAGCAACTAACGGTGATGGCTTTGAAAATAAGGAGCTATTAATTAATTTAAGCCTTCCGAAGTTTGACGTTACAAGTAAGCTTGTCTTAGCAGAGGGACTTAAAAACTTAGGTGTAAAGGAAGTTTTCGGTAAAAATGCGGACTTCAGCGCCCTTTGCGGAGAAAACAGCGGTCTTTCCGTTTCCGAAGTAAAGCAGAATGCAAGAGTAAAAATTGACGAGGAGGGCGTGGAGGCTGCAGCCTTTACAATAATTACAGCAGACGGCGGCGCAATCCTCCCTGATGATGAGATAGATTTTGTTTTAAACAGACCCTTTATCTACGTGATAACAGGTGCGGACGGCTTACCCTTATTTGTAGGCATTATTAATAATCCTGCTGAGTGAGTACAGCTTATAAGTAAATGGGTGAGCTAAATGAAAAAAATAATGATCTTTATACTCGCGTCATTGTTTGCTTTACCGCTTGCGGCTTGCACAGAGAATAAGGCTGTGACAGATAGCGAAGTTCAGAATTCAGTATCATTGGTGGTTGAATCTGAAAAAGAAGAAAATAAACCTGTGCCCGAAACAGCAGAAAGCCAAAAGGAAAAAATTCTTCTTAAATTATTAAATCGCCCTGAAATTGAAACGGAAAATGCTGAACCTGAAGTGGAAGGTGTTAATATTCCATATAAGAATCTTGTTGAAATTGATGCTGAACGATTTAATGATAACCCTGAATTAAAAGTGTTTTCGGAATATATCAATAAGTCATACGGTATTACAGTAAACGGGAATTGGCAAGTAACCGTCCATTTTTATGACGCTGAAAAAACTATGGGGATGGTAAAATTCTGCTATTTTATTGGAAATGAAATAGCAACAAATAAATGTGTTACCTTTAATCTGAATAACGGAACGGCGGATATGGTATTTTATAGCTGCCTTAGCGGTGAAGCAGATGAGGATAAGCTACAGTCAAGAGTAAAAACCTTCAAGGAGAAATACGAACAAGAAAAATATCAATTACAAGACGGCGAAAAGCTCGAAACGGAGTTCGTATTTTACAGCTATT
>JAGBID010000240.1 GCA_017935165.1 Clostridia bacterium | reverse complement strand
CTTCATATAGCCTTCCTCAATACCCTTTGCAAGGGAGAAGCAAGGACCTGAGCCTGCCTCCATAATGCAGGAAAGACCCTTAGCCATCAAAGTATCGTCCTGCTCCTCGTAAACACGGATAGCAAGGTTATTGGGGATGTGAAGTGTGTGGGCAGCCTGAAGAATAATGTAGGAAACACGGCTTACAATGTCTGTGCCGTCGGGTTTCTGACCGCCAATCTGACAGTAATGGGGGTCGTTATAGAATACGGAAGCAACCATCCATACAGCTTCTTCCTCGGTAAGCTCGCCGTTTCTTATATCTCTTTCAAAATAGGGTCTTAAAAGCTCATCTATCTGACCCATTGCACCGCCGTTATGATAAGTACGGTCGGCACTCTGGTAGTAGGCAATAAACTGGCAAGCCTCACGGAAGGTTTTGGGAGGCTGTGTTAAAAGATTTTCGGAAGCTGTGGCTATCTTTAAATAGTTAAGCTTTCTCCACTCGCACTCCTCATTCTCAGCAAGTTCACGGGCATACTTTGCGTTATTCTCAACGAAAGCAAGAATACCTCTGATTGTATCCTCCTCAGCATCGTAGAATGTTGTGTCATCAGGGTGGTTAAAATCACGGTAATAAAGAATCTTATCAAGAATACCCTTGAAGCCTATCTGTAAGCCGAGGCCGAAGTCAGGGCACATATGATTCATACCGAAAATGCCGGGGCCAAGGCCGTACTCACGCTGGAGATTTCTGATATCCTCAGGCACTAATTCAGCGTAAGGAATAGTGAAATTTGTAAAGCGAGGGCTAGTCATCTCGCCAATCCAGCAGCCTGCCAAAGCACTGTCCTTATAGCAGTAAGCGGGAATTTCAGAAAGGAACTTTCTAAGATTCTTACCTATAAGTTTTAAATCGCTGGTTGAATCCTGACCCTCTTCGTAAATAGGCTCGAACTTAAAGTCGGGGTGATAGATATCACCGTGGTCGTCAGTATCCCAGTGACCGCCACGGGATGCGATTTTCTCCTTATTGTTCTTGAGCTTTTCGTTCTTCATGGAAATAATTCTGCGGTGCATTTCCTCGGAAAGAACTACGTCGCGGCTGATGTCAATTTTTGCCATAATTTTTGCCTCCTATTATTTAGGAATATTTTTAATTATTTGTTAAATACCTGTCAACTACCTGCTGACGGTATTCCTTTGAAAGGGATGCAAAGAATGCTGAGTAACCCGTAACACGAACAACCAAATCGGGCTCAGATTCGGGGTCAGCATGAGCACGCATAATCTGCTCTTTTGTAATGCAGTTTAAATTAATAAGCGTACCGCCCATCTCGTTATGGGTCATAATAAGTGCCTTAAGGCAGTCTATACCGCCGTTTTTAATTACCATATCGGAGTCGATATCAAGGTGCAGGGGTGCGCTGTTACCCCAACCGGGCTGAGTTAAAGCAACTGCGTTAGCCTTAAGTGTGGGTGAGAAGCTTGTTAAACCCTTTGCAAAACCGGGGTCAGGTTCACTTGAATGGGATATGGCATCGCCCATTTTACGTCCGTTAGGTGTTGCAGGCAGATATTTACCCCAGGAGAGTATGCCGCCGTGGGAGAAGTGACCGGGAATAACCTTGATTCTGTTTTCGGGTGTGGGAGATTTGGTGATTTCCTCAACGTAATGCTCGCTTATCCTCTTTGCCCACTTCTTGGCCAAGGACTCAGGTGAACCGAAACGGGGAATGGACTTAAGCATAAGGCGGATATCCTCCTTGCCTTCGAAGTCGCATTTGAGTGCTTCGTACAATTCTTCCCAGGTAAGTTTCTTTTCTTTTACAACTCTCTGCTCAATTGCGGCAAAGGAGTCCGCAACTGTTGCTATTGCAATACCGTCACAGTTAAGGTTTATAATGTCAACGCCGCCTGAAGCGCAGTTAAGACCTCTCTCAACAGGGCCGTGGCAGAAAAGGTTGAGGACTAACTCGGGAATATAGTCAGAGATTTTATTTAAATGTATATCGTAATTACGTTTGATGGCGTCACACATAACCTCTGTATGGTAAGCGTAGCGGTCCCAGAGCTTCTCTAAAGTTGGCTCCCCTGCTTCCATAACGTCGTCTAAAGCGTAAACCAACGGCCATGCAAGGTTAAGTCTTGTAACGTCCTGCAAGGGGTACTCGATACCCGGCAGAGCAACCCAGTTACAGCCAACCTTGGCTCCCATTCTGGCAAGCTCCTTGGGGTGACCCTGCTTCATAAAGCCTTCCTCAATACCTTTGGAGAGGGAGAAAGCAGGACCTGAGCCCTTTTCAAGAATATATTCAAGGGATTTATCCAGTAGAGATTCGTCCTGACCCTCATAAACACGGATAGCAAGGTTATAGGGAATATGTAAAGTGTGGGCAGCCTGAAGGATAATGAAGGACATACGGGAATTAAGGCTCTTTTTACCGTCGGGTGTTCTGCCGCCAAGCTGACTGTAGTGAGTATCATTGTAGAAAAGTGAAGCTACCATCCAAACAGCTTCCTCCTCAGTTAAGATACCCGCCTTCATATCTCTTTCGAAATAGGGTCTTAAGAGCTCGTCGAGCTGACCTAAAGCGCCGCCCATAAAGTAGGTTCTGTCCACAGACTGGAATATAGCTAAGAACTGGCAAGCCTCGCGGAAGGTTTCAGGGGGTGATACCATCAATTTATCAAGGATATCTGCAATAGTTTTGTAGTTATCCTTGTACCAGCCTTCGGGCTCTTCCTCATAAAGCTTACGCACGTACTTGGCATTATTCTCAATATAGGTCATAATGCCGTGCATTGTATCCTCGTGAGCCTCGTAGAATTCAGCAGAAGCGGGAGCGTTAAACTCCTTATAGTAGAGAAGTCTGTCGAAAATACCCTTCCAGCCAAGCCTGAGGCCGATTGCTACGTCGGGTCCTAAGTGGTTTGTACCGCCTATACCCGCGCGCCTCATGTGGTACTTCTCGTTTATTGCCTCAAGGTCGGGAGGCATTAAATTTTCTGAAGGAATACGAATGTGCATATACCTTCTTACACAGCCTACCCAACAGCCTGCCAGGGCGCTGTCCTTATAGCAATAGCCGGGAATCTGGGATAAAAACTTTCGTAAATTCTTACCTGCCAGCACACCGCTGTCGGTTTCGTCTTTTCCCTCAGCATAAATGGGTTCATACTTAAAATCGGGGAAATAGATAAAGCCATGGTCATCGGTGTTGTAGAAGCCACCGTAAGCTTCAAGCTTAATTTTGTTCTGCTTGACCTTTTCGTCGTGCATAGAGTTAATTCTTCTGAGAATTTCCGGTGATAACAAAACATCCTTGTTGATTGCGCTCATACTTTTTCTCCTTTTCTGTTCATTTCTATTCTTTTTATTTATCCTTTGTAAACGGCGTTTATACCGTTTTCAACAAACTTTTCGCAAAGGGCTGTCATTTCTGCCTTTGTGGGGACAGTAAACTCAGTTTTACCGAAGCCTAATGCCTCCTTCTTGCTTTCACCCAGCTTATGGTAGGCTAAAAGTTCTACAACTTCTACCTTAATATCCTTTAAAAGCTCTATTACGCCGTCCATATCCTGCATATTTCCGCCGGGAATGCAGGGAATTCTTACAATTATTCTTGCATTTTTATCGCTTAATTTTTTTAAGTTTTCTATAATGGTTTCGTTGCCGTCACCTGTAAGCTGTCTGTGCAGCTCGCTGTTTGCCGCCTTTACGTCCCAAAGGAACAAGTCGGTATAGGGCAATATTTTCTCGAACCACTCGTAAGGAACGTCGCCTGCTGTGTCAACCGCCGTATGTATGCCTGCGCCCTTACATTTCATAAGCATTTCAAGGAGTAAATCGTGCTGCAGCATACATTCGCCGCCTGAGAAGGTTACGCCGCCCTTACTGTTTTTAAAGTAAGGTGCATCCTCCATAATAAGTGAGAAAAGTTCCTCGCTGTCAATTGTTCTGCCTGACATTAAAAGAGCGTCGCTGTAGCAGTTATCGGCACATTCCTACAGACGGTGCACTTGCTTCTGTCGATAATATGTCCGTCCTCGGTCATTACGTGGGCACCGTTCGGGCAGATATTAAAGCATTTACCGCATCCGATGCACTTTGAGGGGTAGAATCTGAGCTGAGGCTCAGTAAGCCAGGATTCAGGGTTATGGCACCAGCGGCAGCGTAAGTTGCAGCCTTTGAAAAACACCGTAGTTCTTATACCGGGACCGTCATAAACTGAAAACGGCTGAATATCGAAAATTATACCTTTCATTTCCGTAATCTCCTCTCATAGGATATTACTTTCAATAGATTTTCCGTAAAATATCGAAGATAACACTTCACTTAGTTTTATAATACACTAATTTTTAAAAGTAATATATCAACTAAATTAATTTCGTATATGCACATTTTTATCTTTTATTTAATTATAATTTTTTCAACCCTCATAGATATTAAAGGAAAAGCGATACATCACTTGATGCATCGCTTTCTTTTTTAATTAAAATTTTCCTTTAAGTACAATGGGCTGGTTTGCGCTTTCGTAGGTATAGAGCACGGTGCGGGTTTCTTCGTCCCAGGACCAAGTAAAGCTTTCTTCCTCACCGTTTTCATTAAATGCCTTAATTTCTGTAGGTGCTTTGGGAAGTCTTACCCTTGCGAAGACCTTTATTCTGTCAGCAGCTTTCATATCAGCTGTGAAGCCTTCCTCGGTAATATCGAAGCTGTTTATTCTTGCTGAAGTACCGATAATTCTGAAGTCCTCGTTTTCAATGGTTGCAAAGTCGAAGAGCACTGTGTTTTCGTCAGGCTTCAAGACCTTTTCTTTAACGATATCAAGACTGTCTGAAAGCATATCGGTAAAGATACCATTAAATACCTTAGGTTCTTCGTTTATACTTTCGTCCATAACAGCGGATATGATATAAGGTCCGCGGTGAAGTGTAATATCGTTCCTGTATTCCCAATTACAGCCTGTTTCCAAAAGAAGTTTTCTTACCTTTTCTCTATAGTTAGCTGCAACAGTTTCGGAAAGGCTGAGCCTTGCAGGTGCCTTGTTAATAACAAGAACCTTACCCTTTGCTGTATTGTAAGTGCCGTCAGCAGGATTTCTGCCAAGTCCCAAAAGGTCAAAGAGATGCTCAGCAGGGTTATTATAACCTGCATCCTTCCACCAAAGCTTGATCTCGTGATATGGATCGGAGCCATCGCCTATATAAATGAGGGTACCGCCCTGCATTATCCAGGTAACCAAAGCTGTGTTCAAATCGGGAGTTTCCGGTTTCATATACTCATAGCTTAAAATAAGAGTATTGTAGTCGCTTAAATAACCTGTATATCTCTTGACGTTATCAAGCTGAACAGGTCTAATTGGCAAGCCGTACTTAAGAAGGGGCAATACCATACCGAAGAAGCTGGGGAAGGACTTATTCTGCTCGAAATCAAACAGTGCCTCGTTATCCTTCGCGATTATCTCCATCAATTCTTCGTCGCGCTTGGGAGCGTAATCATAGTCGTTTTTATGGCGAATTTCAGCAAGGCGCTCAGTTATGCCGCCGTTATTTACCACGCCGTCGGGCATTGTCCTTTGGAATAAGCCTGAATCTGCCATCAGAACACCTATACCTGAGTTTACGCCTTCGTAATAATAATTTTTCTGATCCATATCACCCAGCATCTGGAATATGTTTGAAAGGAGTGTGGAGTAATGCTGAGGTATTGGTTTACTCTTTTCTGTTTCGATAGCGGTTTCATCCTTTGTTTCCCAGTTAAAAAAGGGACGCTCAAGAGGATATTTACCTTCAAATACTCGGTGGGGCCAGGGACAAACTTCATAGTGGTGAACACCGGGATGTAAAAGGGAAGCGACCAAGGTCTTAAGGTAATTAAGCTCGTAATTTTCCCATTCATAGGTTGGGAAATCCTCAATTGGGTCGTGGAGGAACCACATTCTTCTGCCTGTACCCTTTACAAGCTCCTGCATAATTCCGTACTCTAAATAGCCTGTTTCGAAGGTTCTCTCCTTAAATATTCCGTTATATACGTTAGCTTCACGTGCTGTACCCGTCCAGATCTGTGATATACATCCGTCCACCGTGGGGATATCGATTAAGCCTGCTTCGGGACTTACTACCTTCCACTGTATATAGCTGATAAGGGAGTGAGTGGGCACGTAGAACCTTAAATTACGGTTATATTTTACCTTTGCATATTCTTTTAAAGAACAACTTACTCTTGTGATAATTCTTGCATATAAATATGACTTTAATTTGGATGCCTTATAGTGAGCGTCCGCACTCTCGTGGGGCGGTACCCAGGGCTCGTGATAATAAATCTCCCATTCACGCTTAAAAGCAGGAGAATAACCTGACCATTCAAAATACTCAGGCTCTTCAACGTGGATAGCTTCAACACCTGCATCAACGGCTACCTTCATCTTCTCCGTAAGATAATCGCCGAATGCAACTGTGGGAACCATATAAGGAATAGTGGGATTATGAAGCACTTTTTTACCCTCGCGGTCATACTGGGATTCATCCCAATGGTCACGGCCATCTATCTTTCCGTCAAGATAATCGCCATACTGACCCCAGGCAATACCTGTCATAAGGTGAACTACGTAGCCTGCATCCTTAAAGTGCTTTACCCTTTCAGGCATTTCAGGGTCTATACCGTAGACCATAACGAAATCGTTGCCAAGGTCAAGAGTAGGTCTGTAGTCGCTGCCGGCCTGATAACCGGTTAATTCCTCTCTTCTGTCTCTTAAATATGCCACAAAAAATCACGTCCTTTCGGAAATAGCTATATGAGCTTTTTAGGAATTATAGTCAATTCGGATGACTTTATCAATGCATTATTTTAACTTTGCTATTGAACTTTTTTGTTAAGACAAAAGAAGGCAGAATACTATCTGCCTCCTTCTTATTTATCAGAATTTT
>JAGBID010000239.1 GCA_017935165.1 Clostridia bacterium | reverse complement strand
GAGCGTCAGCAACACTTAACTTAAAAGGGAGTCTGATTTATAATAGGCACTTGAACCCTCACGCTTTTTTAGTGAAATCGTTCGCTCCGCTCACGGTGAAATCAAAGACTATCGCCTTTGGTGTGAAATTAAATCCACCCACCGCCGCAGCGATTTCACATGGCGAAGCCATATTTCACCCACCCGCAAGGGTGGGTTTAGTTGAAAAAGACAGGTTTCTGTCGAAACCTGTCTTTTTTTCTGCGAAAGAGCAGTATAACGGTGCGTGGATTTAGATAAGAAAAGCGAAAAGTTGCGCAACCACGCTGCTCGGTAGGTTGAATTTAGCAAACTACTGGTTTCCAAGCAAACGGCAACAAATCGCTTGCTTTTACCTTTATAAGATTTCCGTTTTCATCATTTACAATCACTTTAATATCGGGACAATATTCAAAAAGCATCTGACGGCAATTTCCGTAAGGCGGTATTACGTAATTCAAATGCTTATCGTGTACTGCAACAATAGTATCGAATTCCCTTTCACCTGCCGAGACAGCAATTCCCATTGTAATATATTCTGCGCAGGAGCCGTGAATACCGTCGCAGTTTACACCTTTATATATTTTACCGTTTTTGCAAAGTAAAGCACATCCCACCGTATGGTTATATACTCCGTCATCGAAATTTTGTGCAAGTACTTCAAGCCCTGCTTTTATAAGCTCACGGTCTTTTTCAGTTAAAGTATATCTTTCCATTACGACTCCTTTACAAGCTTTCCGCACATATGCTTAATATATAATTTCAAAAGTACGGTTTCATTTAAAAAAGCTTTTATTTCCTTGTCGATATAAGCGTCATCACTTGTAAATTTATATGAAAGCTTTCTTGTTATATTTTTAATTATTTCAGCATCCTCAATAAGTTCTGCTTCTCCGAAAACTATTACACTCTTGATATGTAGTGCCCAGTCCCCATTCTCCTTATATCCGCTGTCATATACAGTAAAGGAAGCTTTATTATTTTTAAGTAAGCTTTCATTACGGTGACCGCCCTTACCTGTATGGAAATACAGGCAACCATCTTCTTCATTATAAAAATGATTCATAGGTACACCGTAAGGATATCCGCCGTCACCTATAACCGATAAAACACCGCGTTTCTCGTTTTTTAAAAGCTCGATACATTCTTCTTTTGTAATAGCCTTATTCTTTCTTTTCATTTCTCTGAACATAATTATCATCTTTCCTTAAAAATAATCTTATCACAACGAAACTTAGATGTAAATTATTTTATAAAATTCGTAAAATAGTGCAATTCTTTTATTAAAATATTTAAGTGACTTAGTGTTTTAAATATTGTATCTTAAATGTAACACAGCTGAAAGGACGTATAAATTATGGATATGCTAAATTTAACAAAAGCTTCTAATTTTAAAGCTATGCGCGAAAGCAGTTACGAGAGAAACGGCGGTAACTACGATGCTTTACCCCTTAAAAAAGGCGAAAGCTACGTTATAGCTGATCTGGAAGGCCCGGGCATTATTAAGCATATATGGGTAACCATTGACTCATTTACAGGTGAAACACATCAGGAATATTATCTTCGCAAGATTGTTTTAAAAGTATACTGGGATAATGAAGATGAACCCTCTATCCTCTGCCCCATTGGCGATTTCTTCGGTTTGGGACACGGCAGAGCATATACCTATAACAGTGCTTTCTTTACCTGCTCTATGAACGGTATGCCCGGTGACAGCAACACAATGCACGGAGTTGCCATGAACTGCTGGATGCCCATGCCCTTTAAAAAGAAAGCAAGAATTGAAATTGTAAATGAAGCCGATGACATGCGCTGCTTCTATTATTATATTGACTGGCAGAAACACGAAAGCCTGGATGAAGATACACTTTACCTCCACGCACAATGGAGAAGGGAAAACCCAACGAAGAATATCCCTGACGATTCTCCCGAATATAAGCAGATGGTTGAAAAAGGACAGAACCTTACTGATAAATACAATTATCTTCTTTTATATGCTGAAGGCAGAGGAAATTTTGTCGGTACAAATATGAGTATTGATAATAAATCCGGTGTTTGGTGGGGCGAAGGAGACGATATGTTCTTCATTGACCGCGAGGACGGAAATGAAAATTACGGTGGTACCTGGCCGCCTGACTTACACGGCACAGGCAGCGAAGACTACCTCTGCCAGGGCTGGGGTATGCAGCACCACCATTGTTTATATTACGGTGAACCTTGGTGTGAGACAGGCATTGACAACCACCGCCACCACACAGAAGGCAAGGTGGCAGTTTACAGATATCACGTTCTTGATCCTATCCCCTTCCAGAATAAGATAAGAGTAAGCATTGAACACGGTCACGCAAATGACCAGGAACACGATATAGCAAGTGTAGCTTACTGGTACCAGGATGAACCTCACAGAAGCTTCTCCATTTTACCCGTTGAAGAAAGAATACCTCAGAAATAAAATTAAAGGACTCAAAGGTTTAACCGATGAGTCCTTGATTTTTATGCAGATTTTTTCTTTCTGTAAGCTTCAATTGTCATATAAATAATCGAAACTGCAAAAAGTATGAAAGGATAGAAAAGCTTAGGGATAATTTCGAAAGCAGAAACGGAAGCGCCAAGCTGAATTGCAGTTGATACCGCTATAAGCATCTGAGCACCGTAAGGAATAACACCCTGGAAAATACAGGAGAAGGTATCAAGCAGTGATGCTGACTCCTTGGGAGTAATGCCGTACTCTTCGCTTATATCCTTAGCAATAGGACCTGCCATAACAATAGCAACAGTATTGTTTGCAGTAGCAATATCCATAGCACCAACTAAAAGACCAACACCCAGTCTGCCGCCAACTCTGCCGCGGAAAACCTTGCGGATGAATTTAAGAAGTGCTTCGAAACCGCCGTACTCACGGATAAGGCCGCACATTGCAGAAACAAGTACTGTAACCATAATTGTTTCGAACATACCGCTTGCGCCTGAACCCATACCCTTTAAAAGAGTCATAGCATCAACTGTACCTGTGGAAAGTGTGATAATAACACCTGAAACGATACCTATGATAAGAACGAGGAATACGTTTACACCAACAATACCGCCAACTAAAACAAGTACGTAAGGGATTAAAAGTAAGAGGTTATACTCAGGAATTTCGATCTGAGCTGAACCTGAAGTGAAAGAAAGAGCGATAATAATGCCTAAAGTTACAATAGCTGCAGGAAGAGCAATTTTAACGTTTGCACGGAACTTATCTTTCATCTCACAGCCCTGGCTGTTGCAGGCTGCAATAGTAGTATCCGAAATAAATGAAAGGTTATCGCCAAACATAGCACCGCCCATAACAGAACCGATGCATAAAGGCATACTGAAACCTGAAACGTTTGAAACTGCTACTGCTATAGGAACAATCAAGGTAATAGTGCCAACGGAGGTACCCATAGCTGTTGAAACGAAGCAGGAGGCTATAAACAACACAGCTACAGCCGCCCAGGCAGGAGTAACGGATAAAAGGAAATAAGCAACAGCTTCGGCACTGTCACGACCGGTTACACCAACGAAAACACCTGCAAAAAGGAAGATAAGAATCATAGTCATAATATCCTTATTTCCTACGCCCTTAGCCATCACTTCAAGCTTACTGTCGAACTTCAGCTTTCTGTTCTGCAGGCAGGCAACTAAAAGCGCCACCATAAACACAACAACAATAGGAATATTATAGAAACCCATCTCAATTTTCAAAGCATATTCAAATATAAGACCCATTCCTAAATAAAGAACCAAGAACACTAAAATGGGCAAAAGTGCTATCGGTTTACTTTTAATTTTGTTTTCCATAATTTTTACCGCGACTTAAAAGTCTTCTCCCTAATATATTTCTTAATATTTTAAAGGATTAATTCATTTATGTCAATCAATTTATTCACTTGTAGTATCATGTAAAAAGTGATATAATTTTAACATTAATTACGTGAGGTGTCTTATGAGTACATTCGTTTATAACTATAAATCTAACGACGTTATGACTCCAATCGGTCACTGTGATGCTGACGGAGTGATTTATAATCATCCGTATTCCGATATACCTGACTTTGCCATTGGGCATATTGATTCCAAGGGGATTATATATAATAAACCTTACACAAATTATTACGACTATGCCGTCGGACACGTAGACAGCAAAGGTGTAATCTACAAAGAACCTTCGTTGGAATTTTCTGAATACGCTATAGGGCACATAAGTTTTGAAGAAAACTATATATACAAAAGCCCATACAGCGAATACGATATGTTCATCGGAAAATACGAGGGAAATCCCATACATGCAGCAGCTGTTGCTTTTCTTTTGATGAGAAGTTACTTCAGTGACGTTAATCCTGATTCTTTAGGCAGAGCAAACGGTTCATCCAACATTTATTCCAAATGGGCTGCAGAAGTTTGGACAGACGCTTACGTTGCACGCAAAAAGTTCGAAAGAAAGATGCATGAAAAACACAAAAACCGAAAAGAGCAAAAATCAGATAAACCTATTGAGCAGGATGACAAGCTTTTTAGATGGTATAAGTGCCCTGCCTGCAGTGAAGACTTAAAAATTGAATTTTCTGAGGGCATCTGGAAAACTGAATGCACAAACTGTGACAGCGAACTAAAAATTAAAATGGCTATAAACAAAGCCTATGAGGAAATAAGCGTTTTAACAAACAGATATAAAAGAACACCTGAATATTTATATTATAAATGTCCCGACTGCGGTAAAATAAATGAACAAAGTTATGAGGAAGGCACCTGGGAAGCGGAATGTTCCTGCGGCATTACTTATTGCTTCGATATGAAGCCGGAGTGCAGAAACACACGCGATTATAAACCAGCAGAAATTTTAAAAAGGTCTTATGTATGTGAGGAATGCAAAACTTCAAAAACCGTATATTTCCATACTTTAAAACGTTTTTATAATCCTCAATGCAACAAATGTCGTTCTCTGACTTCTTTTTACTTAAAAGATGAACAGAATAAGCTTAACCCAAAATATAATATTCCCATTACAAAGGACAGAATGGAATCATTATCCTACAGAAACACATCTGATACATATTCGGAAACTACACAAAACACTCATCAGGGACTTAAATTTGTCGGTACTTATGCAACCGAACAGCGCACCTACACCTGTCCATTATGTAACGCTCAGTTTAAATTGGATGCTATAGATAAAGATTTGCAAAAGTTACAAATAGATTGCCCTGAATGCGAAGAAGATATTTTTATTTTCCAATCAAAACACAAACACATTGAGAGAGTTATGGCTGCAAGCAAAGCTCTTGAGAAATCAGATAGGGGCTATTTCTTTATTTGCGGTAAATGCGGTGATTTCATGGAGCTTATGCCTGATGTCGTAAGCAAAAAATCTTTCTATGGTATATGTTATAAATGTCGCTCAAGGCATAAAATAGGAAGAATTGAAAACCCGATTAACAAAAGTAAAGCTGCTGCATTCTTATCCTACCCCACCGAATAAAATGAAAACGCACAGATTTAATATCTGTGCGTTCTTTTTATGCTAAGAAAATAAATTTTGCCGTTAAAGTCATTATTACAAGGAAAATAACGTTAATAAGTGTAAACATCCAGAAGTATTTTTTACCGTGTCCGGGATAAAGGATTCTGAACTCGCTGAAAGTAATTAAGCTTGCAAGAGAAGCAATTAAAGTACCTGTACCGCCTATGTTTACGCCTAAAAGCAGGCTGTGGTAATCGTTTGTGAAATGTGAAAGCAATATTGCTGTAGGTACGTTACTTATACCCTGGCAGGAAATGATTGAAACAAGTAAAGTATCCCAATTTAAAAGGTATGAGAAAAATTCGTTAACAGCATCGATTCTGCCTAAATTTCCTGAAAATATAAAGAAGAAAAAGAAGGTACCGAGTAATGGATAGTCAACCATTAAAAGGGATTCTTTATCTACAAAGAAAAGAATTACAGGAACTACAATAAGACCAACCCAGAAAGGAATTACGCGAAAAACAATAAGTAAGGAAAATGCGAATAAAATAAGATATAATAATGTTTTCTTACGGCTGAGTTTTTCAGGGAAATCCTCCTCAATTTTTAGCTTTACGTTCTTAACGAAAAGGCAGGCTAAAGAAAGCATTGCAATTGCCAACAAAAAAGGCCAGAACATAATACTCATAAATTCGCCTGTGGGAATGTTAAAATATGAGTAAAGGTAAAGGTTCTGAGGGTTACCGAAAGGAGTAAGCATACCGCCAAGGTTAGCAGAGATATTCTGCAGTATAAAAAGGTATGCCATATATTTTTCCATTTTTACAGCTGACAAAGTGAAATAACCCAAAGGTAAAAAGGTGATTAATGCCATATCGTTGGCAATAAGCAAAGAACCCACGAAGGTTATTACAATAAGAAGTAAAAATAAGCTTCTTAAACTTCCTGCTATCTGCACCAAGCTTCTTGCAAGTATGGTGAAGAATTTTATGTTTCTCAGTGCACATACAACTGCCAATGTTAAAAACAAACAGGCAAGCGTGCTCCAGTCGAAATAATCAAGGTAAGCTAAATCAGGTGGTACGATGAAAGCGGTTATCAAGGCTGCAAGTAATGCAACACAGAATACCGTGTTCTTTTTTACAAATCTAAGTGTTTTTGAAAGCATATTATTTGCTCCTTTTATATGAAAACTCTGTCAGAATTTTTGCCCACAAACTGATATTGTATCACAGTTTTTTACAGCTTTCAATGATAAATGAAACAAAAAGTTAATTTTCGGCAAAAAAGTCCCACTTGCAGAAAACAAAAGCGGGACTTTTTATTATAGTATATTATATTGATATAAAGCGAATTTTGAAAATGTGATATAAGTTTGATAAATTGGAATTGGTAATATTTAAGCGAGGGTTTAACAGCCTTCGCTTTTCCTGTATGATGAAGGGGACCGGTCTGACGGAATTTGGAATTGGGACACCACGCCCGCAGTTAAATGTGTCAGCCACACTTCATCATTCTGCG
>JAGBID010000238.1 GCA_017935165.1 Clostridia bacterium | reverse complement strand
TATATTTAATAAATAGGTTTTGGAGGTACGGTATGAAAAATAAAATCTATAATCTTGTTTCCTTAATTCTTATTCTTTGCATCTTAATCAATCTGTTTTCATCCTTTAAGATAGTGGCAACAGAGGCTGAAAAGAAAGAGAGCAAACCTTTAATAATAATCGACGCAGGTCACGGAGGGGAAGACGGAGGTACTGTAGCTAAGGATGGCACCCTTGAAAAAGATGTAAATTTAAAGATCGCCCTATATCTTAGCGAAATATTTAAACAAAATGATTATCGGGTTATTATGACCAGAAATTCAGATACTGACCTTGCCAATAAAGAACTTGCAACCGTAAGCGAAAGGAAAAAGTCAGACATAATCAAGCGTACTGAAATATGTAATAACAAAGATGCTTCGCTGGTAATAAGCATTCACCAAAATTATTTTGAAGAATCAAAGTATAATGGAGCTCAGATGTTCTTCGGTAAAAACGAAAAAAGCCAAATTCTCGCATCATATGTTCAAAATGAAATAAAAACAAAGCTTCAACCCTGGAATAACCGTGAAATTAAGGAAGGCAACGGTATTTATCTTTTAAATAACGTAATAAATCCCATAATTATCGCTGAATGCGGTTTTTTATCAAATGAAAGCGACCTTAACAGCTTAAAAGATAAAAACTACTTAAAAGAGCTTTCTATGGTTATTTATATGGGGTGCGCTAAATATTTAGCTGAAGTAAGTTGAATGAGCTTTAATTTTATGATATAATTATACAAAATATTTTAAATTAAGGCGGATATTACTATGGCCTCTAAAAATAAAACTGTTTTTATATGTTCTTCCTGTGGTTACGAAGCTCCAAAATGGTCAGGAAAATGTCCTGACTGCGGTGAATGGAACACTATGGAGGAAGGATTTTCTCAGGCAGCTGCTGTAAATTCCTCATCTAAAGCCTCAGGTTATTCTGCAAACAGCCTTATAAACAAACCTATGAAAATATGGGAAATTCCCGTAAACGGCGAGCACAGGTATAAAACCGGCTTGAATGAGCTTGACAGGGTACTGGGCGGCGGCATTGTCAAAGGCTCTCTTGTGCTTATCAGCGGTGACCCCGGTATAGGTAAATCTACAATCCTGCTGCAAATTTGTGAGTATTTAGGTCAGAATTTAAGAATTCTCTACGTCTCGGGTGAGGAATCTGCAAGGCAGATTAAAATGCGCGCAGCAAGGCTTGGTGTTACAAGCGAAAATTTAAAAATACTTACCGAAACAGATATTCAGTATGTTTGTGAAAACATCAAGGTGGAAAAACCTGATATTGTAATGATAGACTCAATTCAGACTATGAATTTAAGCGAGCTTTCATCATCAACAGGCAGTGTAACCCAGGTAAGAGAATGTACCAATATGATATTAAGAACTGTAAAAGCACTTGATATTCCTGCAATCATTGTCGGTCACGTTAATAAGGACGGTGCAATAGCAGGTCCCAAGGTTCTTGAGCATATCGTTGACGCTGTATTATATTTTGAAGGTGACAGACAGCTTACTTACAGAATTTTAAGAGCTGTAAAAAACCGTTTTGGCTCCACAAACGAGATAGGTGTCTTTGATATGGGTGAAGCAGGCTTAGAGGAGGTAGAAAACCCTTCAAAGGCTATGCTTGAAGGTAAGCCCGAAAATGCTACAGGAACCTGCGTAACAGCCGTTATGGAAGGAACAAGGCCCATTCTCGCTGAAATTCAGGGTCTTGCATCCACTTCAGGTTTTGGCACACCCAGAAGAATGTGTAACGGTTTTGATTATAACCGTGTTTCAATGGTTTTGGCTGTCCTTGAAAAACGTGCCGGCTACTATTTCTCTAATCTTGACGCATACGTTAACGTTGTAGGCGGATTGAGAATTGACGAACCTTCTGCCGATTTAGCAATCGCCATGTCACTGGTATCAAGCTTAAAAGATACACCAATACGTGACGACACCGTTATTTTCGGTGAAATAGGCTTAGCGGGTGAAATAAGGGCTGTAAATAATATCAATTCACGTATTCAGGAAGCCGAAAGACTTGGCTTCAAACGCTGCGTAATGCCTTATCATTCAGTAAAAAATTATGGTAGTAAAAACTACAGTATTGAAATAATCGGTGTTAAAAATATAAGGGAGGCATTTGATGCCTGTACAAAATATTGATAAAAACTCTTTTTATCTTGTTATTAATTCGGATTATAAATATTTAGGACAACGTTTAACAGGGCTCGGTTTTAAAGTTCTGTTTCTTGAAGCAAACATCTGTTTGGCAGAACCCGTGGCTAAGCATACCGATATGCAGTTTATTACATTAAAAGGCAAAACATTTGTTCTGCCCGAAAGTAATTCTTTTATTGAATTTTTAATAAATAATAATCTTGAATTTACCTATACAAGTAAAGCTTATCCTGAATATCCCAAAGACGTGCTTTGTAACGCCAAGCTTATAGGGGATAAGCTTTTCTGCAATACCAAAACCATTGACAAAAGCATTTTAGCTGAAGCAAACATAATCGGCTTAAATGTCATTCACGTAAATCAAGGCTATACCGGATGTTCGACTTTAAAAGTAAATGATAATTCTGTAATTACTTCTGATAAAAGTATTTATGAGGCAGCATTAAAAAACAATGTTGAAGCTTTACTGATAAGTGAAGGCTTTATAAAGCTCGAAGGTTATAACCACGGATTTATCGGCGGCTGCAGCGGAAATATAAAAAACAAAATTATTATTTTTTCAGGCAGCCTTGAGAGTCATCCTGATAAAAATAAAATCAGAGAATTTATAAAACAAAGAAACCTCAGCATAATTGAATTTGATTTTGAGCTTACTGATATTGGCGGAATAGGAATTATTGAAATTTAATCAAACAAAGAGCCTCGGGGAATATAAGGAATACACCTGAATTTACCTAAAAAAGAGGCTTTGAAAAAATATAACTAATTATACAAAATAAATGTTTTGTATAATTGAGAAGAGGTAAAAAGCCTTATTTTAGGGTTTTTATGCCTCATAACACCTAATTTACACGGAGAGCCTTTGCGCGGGCTTAGGCACATAATTTATATGGCATTTATAATCAAGGACCAAATGTCCGATATTGTTATAAGATATTCACAGTACTTAAGAAACATCAGCGGTCGCAGTGCAAAAACTGTTGACGAATATTGTATGGACTTAAGAACTTTGTTTCGCTTTATAAAAATGAATCGCGGACTTATTCACAGCGATACCGAATTCAAAGATATTGACGTTAAGGATTGTGACCTTGGGTTTATTAAAACTATTACAAATCTTGATATTTTTGAGTTTATGAATTTTGTAGCTGATG